>JBDRZL010000003.1 GCA_039803925.1 candidate division WOR-3 bacterium
CCCTGAACCTCCCTATACTCCTCCCACCAATACCTTGTACAAGATAACACAAAAAATAATAAAATCATTAAACTAACCCTAAAAAAAATTAACACTTTATAAATTCCTAACATACTTTCCCTCCTTTTCAAATAAACAACTTTTCTTTTCAGAATTTTCTAAATCCACACACCTTGATAAAGATGCACCCATAGAATAAACAATAACCACAACTTCTATATTAAGGTTATCTTGCCAGTTATTTCCATAATATTCTTTAAGAACATTTTTTATCCTCTCCCCTATCTCATATCCCCATCCTTTCTGACTTTCATAAGGAAATATAATATTCCCTGCCTCCTCATCTATTGAACTTAAAGGATAATCAGCTCTTTTCTTTTATCAATCAGGAAGTTATTTTCAAAATATAAATTGAATTTTTAAAAAATGGGGGAGTATAATTAAACATAATTAACTAATTTAAATTCTGGAGGGGATTATGAAAAAAATTGACTTTATTAAACTTTTTTTCTGGTTTTTTATTTTTTTCTGGATAATTGTCCTTTTTGGAACTTCTTTAACATATTTAAGCTCAAGGGATGAGAAAAAACCCCTGTGGGTTATTATAGATGAACTAAAAAATTTTCATGAACCAAAAGTAAATTTTTATAAATTAGAGAAACCTATTTTTTTATACTTTAATGGCTCAGAATTTTTTTCTATCTCAGCTATTTGCACATTCAGAAGGGCTATACTTGAATACAAGGAAAATGAAAATGTTTTATTTTGTCCTGTCCACGGAGAAAAATTTGACCTTAACGGTAATCCTTTAAATAAAAAATTAAAAACACTCAAAAAGTATCAAGTTAGAATAAAGGGAGGAAAAATATATGTCCTTATTGAATAAAATACTTGAGTTTCTTGAGAAAAGAATTTCCCTCAATGAGCTTGTATCATTTATAACTTCCTTCGGAATTTTCTATACACCCCTTCCCCACGATAAACCTGTTAAAGAAGCAATAAAAGACGCAATGGAAACTCCTTCTCCATCATATACAAGATGGCCATATCTTCTCGGAATTCTAACTTTTATCTTATTTATCTTCTGTGTAGTATCAGGAACTATGCTCCTTTTTTATTACATTCCATCAAAGGAAAATGCATACTCTTCCACTGTGGATACAATAATAAATAAACCCTTTGGCTTTTTCATATTTAATTTCCATTACTTTTCAAGCATAACACTACTTGTTATACTTATCTTCCGCCTTATAAGATTTATTTATCATAAAGTCTTCTCCCCACCCAGGGAATTTTTCTGGATTTTAGCATACCTTCTTTTTCTTTTGATTGTGTTTGAGTATATTACAGGAATTTCCTTACCAATGGACGGAAGCTCAGGATTTATGAGTTATAGAATTTATGAAATAATTTCACCAATACCAATTATCGGGAGCCTTTATAAAATTTTTCTATTTGCAGGCGAACTTTCAGATTTTTTCCTTTTAAGAAGCTACATTTTTCACATAATTATCTTACCTTTTTTTATTTTTTTCCTTTTCTATCTACATTTTCTTTCTGTAAGAAAACTGGGTTTATCAGATGGTTACTTTAGGGGCGATAAAGTTTTCCCTGGATACTTTTTTGAAATTTTAATAATAGTGTTCCTTGCTTTTGCTATAATTTTCACACTCAGCAACATTTTCCCGAGAAAAATCTCAGAACCTTTTGTTCCTTATAAAAACTATGTAAATTATAAAGTTCCCTTCTTTTTACTGTTTTTTGATTTTCTGAGAACAAACCTTAACCAGATTTCTTATTCAATTTTATCCTTTATCCTTATTATTTTTCCATTCTTTCTCCCTTGGATTGATAGAACCCCACCAATTCCCCTCATAAAGAAACCACTTACATTTTTTCTTTATATCTTCTTTTTCAGTGTATTAATTTTTATATCCCTTTTAGAATTCCTGAAATGAAAGGAATAATAATTTATTTATCATTCTTATCACAGATAGATTCAACAGGTTGCTTTTTGTGCCACAGTGAAATAAGACTTAACTACACAAAGAGCATTCACTATTATGAGAATGTCTACTGTTCTGATTGCCATGGTGGAAATGAAAAATCCCTTGACATAAAAAAAGCCCATTCAGGGAATTTTAAAGGCAAATTCTCAAAAAAAGAAATTTTAAATTTATGCTCTAAATGTCATTCCTCAGCAGAAAAAATGGCTCCCTACGGCATAACCTTTGATCAATTTGAACTTTATATGCTTTCCGCTCACGGGAAATCTTTAAATAAAAAGAATAACATTCCTGTCTGCTCCGATTGTCACAATTACCATAATGTTTACAAAGCAAATGATATAAATTCTCCTGTAAATAAATCAAAGGTCTCATATTTATGCGGAAATTGTCACAAAAAAGAATTTGAAGAATATTCTAAAAGCATACATTTTGAATATGTTAGAAGAGGAATAAAAGACTCTCCCACATGTCCTGATTGCCATGGTTCCCATGGAGCCTATCCACCAGGTTTCAGAGATATTGATAAAATTTGTGGTAAGTGTCATGAAAATGTAAGAGCAAATTTTTTGAAAAGTCCCCATTATAAGGTATTTGTTGAGATAAAAATTAAAGAATGCGAAGTATGTCATGGAAATCACAATATAGTCAAAGCCGATCTTACCACTTGGGATAAAAGCTGTATAAACTGTCACGAAAAAGATAATAGTTCCTTAAAATTAAAAGAAGAGATCAAAACACTTCTTATTGAAACTGAAAATTCCTATAAAGATGCAACTGAATGGATCTCAAAAATAGAAAAAATTCCTCTTGAAACAAAGGATTTAAAGGAAAGAATTAATGATGCAAATAATTCTCTTGCAGAAGAAATAGGTATTCTTCATACATTAAATATTGAAAGAATAAAGGAAACCTATCTTCAATACAAGGGAGTTTATGACGATGTAAAACATGAAGCAATAAATAAATATAAACTGTTCCAGACAAGATACATAATAATACCTGTTTTATGGATTTTAATTATAGTTACAGTTTTTTTAATTTTTGAATTCAAAAGGAGAGTAGAAAAAGCATGAGAAAAGTCTACATAATAATCTTTTTTTCTTTCCTTACCTTCACAATTTTTATAATTTTTATAATTTTTTCATTTCAAATTACCTCCCATCCTAATTTTTGTGGTTCCTGTCATTATATGAGACCTTACTTTGAATCCTGGAAAACATCATCCCATAATGGCATTCCATGCGTTGAATGTCACATTCCCCCTGGTATAACTTCTGAATTTAGAAAAAAATATGAAGCCCTTGCAATGGTTGTAAGGTATTTTACAGGAACTTATAGCACAAATCCATGGGCTGAAATTGAAGATGCTGCCTGTTTAAAGTGTCATGAAAAGAGACTTTTATACGGGAAGGTGTATTTTAAAAATATTCTTTTTGACCATCAACCCCACTTGACAATGCTAAGGAGGGGGAAAAAATTGAAATGCACCTCCTGCCACTCTCAGATTGTTCAGGGAGCACATATAAAAGTTACTGAAAGCACATGTTTTATATGCCACTTCAAGGGAACAGAACTGGGGAAAGGAACAGCAAAATGCACAATGTGTCATGGTATGCCAAGAAAAAAAATAGAAATCGCCTCTTTTACATTTGATCACTCCGATGTTGAAAAATACAGTATGGATTGCCTCTTATGCCATGCTCATTCTGTTGAAGGATCTGGCTCAGTTCCTGAAGAAAGATGTTTTACATGTCATAATGAACCAGCAAGAATATCGGAGTATAAAAACAATGAAAAAATACACGAAATTCATGTCACTATACATAAGGTGGAGTGTTTAAACTGTCATCAGGAAATTTATCATGGAAAACCAAGGGAAATAGAAGAGGTAATAAAAACTCCATGCTCCACATGCCATTTGGAGGGACATACCCCGCAGAAAGACCTTTATATGGGAATTGGAGGAAAAGGTGTAGAACCAACTCCTTCAGTTATGTTTCTTTCAGGTGTAAGATGTGAGGGATGCCATATAATAGATAAAGAAGGGAAAATAAAAAAATCAGGTCCTTTTTCCTGTATGAACTGTCATGGTGCTTCCTACTACAGAATCTACAATTCCTGGAAAGAAAATATTGAAAAAAGAATAAAGGAGACTGAGAAAATCATAGATGAAGCAAAAAGTAAATTGAAGGACTCAGAATATTTAGAAAATGCTGAATATAATCTCAAACTTGTAAAAGAAGGAGGTGGTTTGCACAATGTTTTGTATTCTGAAAAATTATTGAAAAAAGCAGTTGATTTTATTAATGAAGGTTTAAAGGAAAAAGGAATTAGCCTTTATAAAACTGAAACTTTTCTTATAACAGAAGCAATAATTGAATGCACAAGATGCCACTACGGAGTTGAAAGGAAAATAAGCATCTTTGATGGAAAAACTTTCTCTCACTATATACATATTTTAAATAAAATAGAATGCAATAACTGCCACAAAGAAAATAAGGAAGAAAAACCACACATGATAACCCTTTTGAAAGAAAAAAAAGACTGTTTGCCCTGCCATCATAAAGAGAATATAAAAAAAGATTGTATTACCTGTCATGGTAAAGAAATAAACTCCTACCACAACATCCATGTAAAGGAAATGGAGTTAAAATGTAATGAGTGCCATGGTAAAAATCTTTTAATAAAAGAAGATACCTGTTCACAGTGTCACTCTTAATTTTAATTTTTTCTATAAACTGTTTAGACTGCCACCTTAAAAGCATTTATGATTCCCTTATGCAATCTCCCCATAGAATTTTAAATTGTCTTGACTGCCATATATCCTTTGATAAATATCCGCATCCAGAAAAAGATAAAATTTGTGAAAATTGTCACACAGATGTTGTTGTGTTTTTCTACAGAAGTGACCATTTTGAACATCTTAATTGCTATTCCTGTCACGGAAGTCACAAAACTTTATCATTTAAAATTTACGGCTCTAAAATCATAATTTCAGAAAAATGTTCAACCTGTCACTTGAAAGAGGGAGATGATTACAAAAAAAGTATCCACTTTTTATCTCTTAAAAAAGGCATAGAGGATGCACCATCCTGCATTGATTGTCATTCAGAGCATTATATTTTATCCCCCTTAAAAAAAGAATCACCTGTTTACTACAAAAATGTTCCAAAAACATGTGCTAACTGTCATGAAAATAAAGCCATAACCGAAAAATATGGATTACCACCTAGAAGATTTTCAACCTACCTAAAAAGTTATCACGGTCTTTATTTAGAGGAAGGCATTTTAAAATCTGCCAATTGTGCTTCCTGTCATGGAAATCACCTGATTTTACCAGCGGAGGACGAAAAAAGTCCGATACACCCCTTAAACCTTCCAAAAACCTGCGGAAAATGTCACCCTGTTGCAGATATAAAATTTACACAGGGTAAAATCCATGTGGAAGCCAAAAGAGAAATAGCACCCTATGTTTACGCAGTCAGATTATTTTATACAATTTTTATTTCAATTCTTGTTTTTGGTTTTATTATGCATATAATTTTTGATATTATAAGATACAGAAAAAAAAGGAGGGAAAATGAAAAATAAAATATTAAGATTTTCAAGGTCATGGAGAGTTCAGCATATGCTTTTAATGATAAGCGTTTTATTACTCATTCTTTCAGGTTTTTCCCTAAAATATTCCCATACCACTTTCGGTAAAATACTGATTTTTCTTGAAGGAGGATTTGAAGCAAGGGGAGCACTTCACAGAATGTCAGCTTTTTTATTAATTTTTACAACAATATATCATTTTATTTACATACTTTTTACAAAAGAAGGCAGAAAGGAATTTAAATTGCTTTTACCATGCAAAAAGGATTTTAAAGATTTCATTGATAGTATTTTATATGATATAGGAAAAACAGATAAAAAACCCGAATTTGATAGGTATTCCTACAAAGAAAAAATGCAATACTGGGTAATTTCCCTTTTAATACTTATAATGGTTCTTTCTGGTATAATTCTTATTTTTCACAACTACTTCTTTATCATTTTTCCAAAATGGATTATCGACTTTTCCCTTTCCCTTCATTCATGGACTGCTACAATTGTTATAATATTTTTAATTTTGTGGCATTTTTATATAGTCCATCTTTCACCTTCAAATTTTCCTATAAACTTTTCCTTCTGGGATGGTTATGTAGACGAAGACTGGTTAAAAGAAAATCATTATTTAGAATATAAAAAGATAAAGGAGAAATGAGCTTAATTTTAGTTTTTATTTTTATTTTACAGGCACCTTTAGAAGAAGATAGAAGGTGTCTTTTATGTCACGGTAAAAAAGATTTTGGAATTGTTGAGGAAGGTAAATTTAAAAGTCTATATGTAAGTTATGAAGAACTTAAAAATTCTGTCCATAAAAAATTTTTATGTCAACAATGTCACAATGATGTTAGAGTAATACCTCACCTTATAAAACCAAAAAAAATTCACTGTTTGCAATGTCATTTTGAAGGAAATGTTGTTGGAGCACCCACTGAGAAAAAACCTGAAAAATATAAAGAAAGTATTCATGAAAAGGGAAAAAGGGAAGGAAAAAAAGTCCCTGAATGTATGGATTGCCACGGAATTCACAATGTAAGAGCACCTGAAGATAGCCTTTCAAGTGTATATAAAAAGAATGTTCCCTCAACATGCGGAGAATGTCATATGAATCAAAGGGAAGAATATGAAACATCAATTCACTGGCAGGGTATAAAGAAAGGGATAATTGGATCTGCTGTTTGTAATGATTGTCATAGAGAACATGATGTTTTGCCACCTGAGGATCCGAGGTCAAGTTTAAATCCAAAGAATGTTATAAAAACCTGTGAGAAATGCCACGCAAATGTTGAGTTAATGAAAAAAACCGGTGTACCTGTAAAACAGGTAGAAGCTTACAAGGAAAGTTTTCATGGGATTGCCCTTGAGTTTGGTGTTTTAAAAGCTGCAAACTGCACTTCCTGCCATGAACACCACAAAATTTTACCTCAAAGAGACCCCAGATCTCCAATTCATCCTGACAATTTACCCAAAACATGTAGCAAGTGTCACCCCAATGCTTCACAGAATGTAGCAAAAGGAAGAATTCATGTTTTACCTCAAGAAAAGGAATCAGGTATTATATTTTATGTTTATAACTTTTTTAAAATCTTTACCTTTCTTGTTATAACAGGTCTTATAATCCACATATTACTTGACCTCTATGGTAGATTAAGGAGGAGAAAGCATGGAGAATAAAGAATTAGAGGAAAAATTTATTGAAGAAATTGAAAAGGAAGAAAAAATTGAAATAGATGAAAAATTGAAGGAAAAAATAAAAAGGGAAATCAAGGAAAAATATAAAAAAGAGTTTGAAAGGTTAAAAAAGGAAAAAGAAAAAAAAGAAAAGGAAGAAAAGATAAAAGAAGAATATTTTATAAGATTCAGCTTAAATGTAAGACTTCAGCACTTATTTCTTGCTATTGGTGTTTTGATTCTTATATTTACAGGTCTACCTATAAAGTTTCATGAAGCAGGATGGGCCAAGATGTTCCTTAAAATAATGGGTGGAATACAGGTATCAAGGTTGCTTCATAGAATAGGAGCAAGTATACTTATTTTCGTTTCCTTCTGGCATATTTTCTACATTCTTTTTACAAAAGAAGGCAGAAGGGAATTCTGGGAACTTTTACCCAGAATAAAAGATTTTAAAGATTTCTTCCAGAACATTAAATATTTTCTTGGACTTAAAGGGGAAAAACCAAAATTCGGAAGATTTTCATATGTGGAAAAATTTGATTACTGGGCTGTTTACTGGGGTATGGTGATAATGGTTTCTACTGGTTCTATTCTGTGGTTTCATAACTTTTTTATTGGTATTCTTCCAAAATTTGTAATAGATATTGCAAAAGAAGCACATTCAGATGAAGCAATGCTTGCAACTCTTGCCATTGTTATATGGCACTGGTATAATGCCCATTTTAACCCTGAGGTATTTCCCTTCAATCCCACCATTTTTACAGGAAAAATTTCAAAAGAGAGAATGCTAAAAGAACATCCCCTTGAATACGAAAGAATAATGAAGGAAAAAGAAAACAAAAAATGAGAAAACTTGCTTTCATTTCTTTGTTATTTTTCCTGATCCTTTCTTACCTTTCAATAATTTTCTTTAAAGCTACCGATAATCCTGATTTTTGTAATACCTGTCACTTTATGAAACCCTATTATGATAACTGGGCAAGTTCTTCACATAATACAGTCCCATGTTATAAATGCCATTATGGACCAGGAAAAAAGGAATACATAGGGGGAAAATTGAGGTTAACGGGTGAAATATTAAGATACTTTGCAGGATTTTACTCAAAAGAAATAAAAACAAAAGTAAAGGACGATGCTTGTTTAGAATGCCATAAAAAAGAAGAATTTTTAAATAAGGAAATTAAATTTACTGAGAAAGAAATAAGTTTTAACCACAATTTCCATTTAAATGATAAAACAAATAACCTTAACTTCAGGTGCCAGAACTGTCATTCAGAACTTGTTCAGGGAAAACATACTGCAGTTTCAATCAAGGTATGCATTTTATGTCACTTTATTGGTGGAGAATTTGGGAAAAAAGGTGAATGTGGAATCTGTCACGGACCGCCAAAGGAAGAACTTCTTATTTGGGGGGTTCCTTTTAAACACTATGAATATATTAAAGGTGGCGTTGATTGTCTAACTTGTCACTTAAATGTTATATCTGGCAGAGGAGATATAAAATCAGAAAAATGTCTTGAATGTCACATTGAAGTTAAAAGAGAATTTCTTGATAAAAGAAAAATACACGATATTCATGTCCATGGAGAAAATATTTCCTGTTTCAGGTGTCATGAGGAAATTAAACACGGAAAAATATTAGTGACACAGGTTTTCTCACCACAATGCCAGGAATGTCACGGAAATGCCCACTTTGTTCAGGAAAAAATTTATTCAGGAACAGGAGGAATTGGAGTACCAAATCTTCCTGATAGAATGTTTATTGCAGGTGTTATATGTCAGGGCTGTCATAAAGTTAATTTAGAAAGAACTTTAACTGGTCCTCATTTTAAACTACCAAAGGCTAATCCTTCTGAATGTGTTTTCTGCCATGGAAAAAATTTTGATAAACTCCTTTTAAAATGGCAAAACCTTGTAAAAGAGAGGATTGAAAGAATAAAGAAGAGAGAAAAAATTTATTCCCTGTTAAAAGATTTAAAAATTCTTCAATATGATTCAAAAAAGATTGAATTAAATCTTGAACTTGTTAATAAGGATAAAAGTTTCGGAGCTCATAATATAAGATATATAAATCTTTTACTTGATGAAGTTGAAAAAGAATTAAAAATTGATACAAAAAAACCAGATATTGAAAAAATTTATAGTAACAATCCAAAATGTATTGAGTGTCATTTCGGTGTTGAAAATAAAAATTTATATTTTAAAAATAAAGAATTTTTACATGGTCCCCATCTATTTAATTATAAATGTAATGACTGTCATATAGAAGATGAACCTTCAAAGGATCTTCACGGCAATTTAAAAAAAATATCGGAAGACTGTAATTCCTGTCATCACCAAAAGGAAAAAAATTGTGAAGATTGCCATAAAATACAGAAAGAATTTTATAGTGGTGAATATCTTTCAGAATCAATGGATGTAATGAAAGAAGCTGGAATAGATTGTTCGGATTGTCACATTGAAGAAGGAAAAATTATAAGACCAGAACCATCTATTTGTTCAAATTGTCATGAAACAAGTTATGAAAAAGATTTTGCTGAAAAATTAAATTTTATTAAATCAGAAATAAAAAAATTTGAATTTAGAATTGAAGAAATAGTAAATAAATTAAAGGAAAAAGGAAATAAAAAAGAAATTATTGATTTTTACAATTTTCTTGAAGAATATGAAAAATTTAAAAAAGAAGGTTCCTACGGAACACACAATATAATGTTTATGGAGGAATTTTTTAGAAAAATTAAAAAGTACAATTATTAATTAAAAGGAGGAGGGGAAAATGATTTTAATCTTTTTTTTAATTTTATTTGAAAACAGTGATTGTTTAGTATGTCACGAAGATATAAAAATGCCAGGAAGAGCCCATGAAAAGGTAAAGTGCAGTGATTGTCATACAGGAATCAAAGAATTACCCCATGAAGTACCCTTAAGTAATGTCAACTGTGGACTATGCCACAAAGAGGAAATGGGAGTTTTTGAAATGGATCCACATGAGAGGGCAAGGAAAAAGGGAAATTTGAAAGCTCCAGGTTGCACTGATTGCCATGGAACCCATGATATAGAACCTGTAATAGAAGTAAAATCAAAACTTCACCCCCTTAATCTGGATAAATTTTGTGCAACATGCCATCCTTCAGTTTCTGTTCCTGAAAAATACCATGCTGTTTTGTACCCTTCGGAAAAATGTCTTGAATGTCACGACAAAGAAATAAAAGAAAAACTAAGAAAATCAGTTCACAAAAATCATGAGTGTGTTGATTGTCATAGAACTGTATACAGTCTTGAACCTGACGGAAAACATGTAAAAAAATTAAACTGTAAGGATTGCGGGTTATGCCACAGGAAGGAATGTGAGGAACATGAGATAAGCATACATGGAATGGGCATAAAGGAAAAAAAGCCTGCTGCAAAATGCTGGGACTGTCATGATAGCCACGAAATTCTTGAAGCTTTTAATAAAAATTCAAAAGTTTATTATGTAAATTTACCTGAAACTTGTGGAAAATGTCATTCAAAACCTGAATTTGCTGAAAAATGGGGAATCACAATAAAAAATCCCTATGCTTTATATGAAGAAAGCATTCATCATGAAATGCTACTTAAAGGTGAAAGAGCAGCAACCTGTTCTGACTGTCATGGAGTTCATAATATAGTTCCCCATAGAGATATCTTATCAACAATTTATAAACAGAATGTTCCTAAAACCTGTTCAAAATGTCATGAAAAGGAATACATGGAATATGTAAAAAGTGACCATTTCCGCGCAATAAGATTTGGAAACTTTGATGCTCCCTCCTGCATAGACTGTCACTCAGAACACAGAATACTTCCTCCCTGGGATCCAAAATCTCCTGTTTATCCCTTGAACATACCAAAAACATGTGCTGATTGTCATGAAAGTGTAAAACTGAGTGAAAGATACGGAATACCTGTTATGGAATTAAAAAGTTACCTTGCAAGTTACCATGGTGTAAAACTTGGAGCAGGTAATATCAAAGTTGCAAACTGTGCATCCTGTCATGGTAATCATTCTATACTTCCTTCAAGTGATCCTGAATCACCTGTAAATAAGAAAAATTTACCAATTACCTGTGGAAAATGTCACAAAGGTATTGCGGAAAAAACAGGTTTCATTGGTCCTATTCATGAGCGGATAGATAGAAATATTCAAATAATAAAAAAGATTGTGTCCCTTATTTACATATTGCTCATAATAGTCACAATAACATCAATGATAATTTATTGCTTTTTTGATTACTGGAAGAAAAGAAAGGAATTTTTTATAAAAGGATTTAGAGAATTTAAACTTGAAAAGGTTGAAAATACTAAATTTTCCTATTTTGAAAGAAGATTGCATTTAATCCACATAATTTCTTTCTTTATTCTCGTTTATACAGGTTTTGCACATCATTATCCAGAAAATTTCTTTTTCAGCTTTTTTGTTAAAATAGGAAATGGTGCCTTGAGAGCATATTTACACAGAATTGCAGGCACTTTAACGATCATTTCTTTTATAATTACGGTCTTACTTATGTTATTTACAAAAAAAGGGAGAGAAAAATTTTCAAAAATTTTATTTAATCTTAAGGACATCTCAGATGCAATAAATTTACTTTTATATAACCTGAATATAAAGAAAGAAAAACCAGAACTGAACCACCCATTTACCTTTTATGAAAAATTTGAATTCTGGGCTTTGGTATGGGGAACTATTGTAATGAGTATAACAGGTATTGCTCTATGGTTTAAGGATTTCTTTTTAAATTTCATGCCCTCATTTATACTTGATATATTCCTTTTGATTCACTTTTATGAAGCTATCCTTGCAACTCTTGCAATATTAACCTGGCATTTCTACTGGGCAATTTTTGATCCTGAAGTTTACCCTATGAATCCTTTGATGTTTGAGGACAGAGTTTTCTCATATTATCTAAAAAAATAAAAATTAATATATTTTCTTTTTGAAATTAAATAGTTAAAAAAATTAAAATTATAAAAATTATGATAAGAATCTTAAAAATTCTTTCTCTTTTTTATTTTTTGGGCTGTGGTAGAAATATTAATATTTATTTTTTGGTATCTCTTTCTGGACCTGAAAAAGTTTACGGAAAAGAAGCAGAAAAGGGAATAAAGCTTTTTTATGAGAAGATTAAAGACAAAAAAATTAAAGGAAAAAAAATAAATGTAATAATAAGGGATACAGAAAGTGATATAAATAAAATAAAAAAAATTTTTGAAGAAATTAAAGAGGATAGAAACTCTTTTATTATAATCGGACCCGAAATTTCTAAATTTGCTATTTTTGCATCCTTAATTGCTGAAAAGAATAAAATCCCCATCATAACTCCCACAGCAACTAACCCACTTGTTACAGAAGGTAAAAATTTTGTTTTCAGATTAACCTATACAGATATTGCTCAGGGTTCATATTTGGCAAAATTTGCTATTCGTAATTTAAAAAAGAAAAAGGCTATAATTCTATTTGAAGCTCAAAATCCTTATTCAGAAGAACTTTCAAAACAGTTTGAAGCAGTATTTAATAAAGAGGGGGGAGAAATTTTATTTAAAACCTTCTATTTAAAAGGAGATACCTCTTTTTCTAAACAGATAGAGAATTTTAAAAAATATAAACCAGATCTTATTTTTATTCCAGGATATGTTAAAGAAGTAAGTATGTTTATTAAAGAAGCATATAAAAAGGGATTAAATATTACTTTTTTAGGTGGTGATGGATGGTATTCTCCCCTTTTAATAAGTTCCCTTAAAGATATATGGAAGGAAGGTGTAGAAGCATTTATCACTTCTCCCTTTTCTCCTTTTGATACATCAAAAAATGTAATAAAATTTTTAAATGATTTTAAAAATAAATATAAAGAAACTCCTTCCTTTGTTTCCGCACTTTATTATGATGCTTTTAATCTTTCTGTTTATATAATTGAAAATTTGCAAAAAATTGATAGGGAAGAATTTGTAAAAAATCTTACTAATCTAAAAAATTTCATAGGAGTAACAGGTAGAATAAGTTTTAATGGTAAAAAAGACCCTGACAGGGAGGTATTTATTTTAAAGCCAGAAGAAGAAGGATTTAAGTTTATTACAAAACTTTATTTTGAATAAAGGAATATGATAGCTATATTAATATTAAATTTTACATTAGCATCAAAATGTGGTGAGTGTCATACTGATATATATAAGGAATGGAAAAATTCACTTCACGCACAGAGCTTTGAAGACCCAGTATTTCAAGATGCTTACAAAAAAATCATAAATACCGAAGAACAAAAACTCTGTTTAACCTGTCATGTTCCCACTGTTTCTGAAACAAAAGATTATATGATAAAACAGGAAATATCAAAGGAAGGAATAACATGTGATTTCTGTCACAGTGTAAGGGATGTTAAAAATGGAAATTTTGAACTTGAAATAGGTAACATAAAATTTGGTCCAATTTCAGATATTCCTGAAAATTTAAATATAGGCCACAAGAATAAATATTCTGAAATTTTCTCAAAAGCTGAATTCTGCAAAACCTGTCATGAATTTAAAAATAAGTATGGAGTTTATGTTCTTGATACTTACAATGAATGGAAAAACAGTGAATACAGTGCAAAGGGAATTCATTGTCAAAACTGTCATATGACAGAAATACCTTTTACAAAAATTGTGGATCCAAAAGTTTATCCTTCAAAAAGACACATAACGGATCACAAGTGTTTAGGTGGACATTCAGAAATAAGATTAAAAAAAGCAGCATCTCTTAATGTCTTATATAAGGTTGAAAATAAAAAAATAATAACAAGTGTATATGTTACAAATAATGAGTCAGGACATAAATTACCAACAGGGATACCTATAAGAAAATTAATTCTTGAAGTCTCACTTGTTAATAAATTTGGAGAAATTATTAAAAAGCAAAGCAAAATTTATCAAAGGGTTTTAGTGAATAAAAATAATGAGGTAATAGATGAAATAGATAAAATTTTCACAGAGGCTTATAGGGTTTTTGATGATAATAGAATTTCTCCAAAAGAGACAAGAAGAGAAGTTTTTACCTTTGATATAAAAGATAAGGGTCCCTATTTTTTAAAAACGCAACTTAAATATGAATACAGGATCCCTTCCCTTGAACCTGATGTAATGCTTTTTTTAATACAGGAAAAGGAATTATTAATTGAAACTGAAAAACCATTGAAAATTGGAAAACTAAGTTTTATAATATTTTCTTTAATTATTTTTTTAATTTTTTTTTATATACTTATATCATTTTTAAAAACATTTAAAAAGGAGGGATAAAAATGGAAAATAAAAGAAGAAATTTTTTAAAAAATTTAGCCTGGTTTTTACTATCAATAACAAGCTTAATTTTTATCTTTCCGGTTTTTTTTTATCTTTTACCTAAAAGGGAGGAAAAGAGACTCAACATTTTTACAGATAAAAATGGAAATCCAATACCTGAAAACATAGTTAAGGAGGGAAGTTACGAGCTTGGTCTATCCCAGGATGGTCCAACTATTTTAATAAGAAGAGAAGGAAAGCTTTATGCCTTTTCAGCAGTATGTACTCACTTGGGATGTATTGTTAAATGGGTACCTGAGAAAAATGAATTTTTCTGCCCATGTCATGCAGGTAGATTTGATGCCAATGGAGCTGTTATCTCCGGACCTCCACCTTCTCCTTTAAAAAAATATAAAGTAGATATAACATCTGAAGGTATTATTGTCCTTTCTTAAAGGGAGGGAAAAATGAAAAATTTATTCAAGGCAGTTGATGAAAGATTAAAATTAAGCGAGCTTTATGAAAAATATCTATCAGGTTATATGGTTCCTGAAAACCTGAATTTCTGGTATTCAATGGGCGCTGTATGTCTTACTTTTTTCCTGATACAGATTGTAACAGGAATTCTTCTCCTTATGTATTACATTCCATCAGTTGAAAAAGCTTTTGAAAGTGTCACCTTTATTACGAATGAAGTTACCTTCGGATGGCTTATAAGAAGGGTTCATGCAGTAGCAGCAAACATATTTGTTCTTGCCCTATTTTTTCACATGCTTTCAACCTTAATAATGGGATCATACAAAAAGCCAAGGGAGATACACTGGATTACAGGATGTTTACTTTTTGCTCTTGTTCTTGTTGAGTGCCTGTCAGGTTACCTTCTTCCCTGGAGTCAGCTTTCCTACTGGGCAACTTCAGTTGCTACAAGTTTTCCTGGTGCTTTTCCCTTTATAGGTGAGTGGCTTGTTTATTTAATAAGGGGCGGAGAAAAAATAACTCAATTCACCCTCGGAAGATTCTTCTCAATCCATGTCTCCTTTATACCTTTCACAATCTTTGTTTTAATTGCCATACATATTTTCGTTATGAGAAGAACGGGAATATCCTATCCTCCCGGAACTGATGAAACAAAGGTTAAAAAGATACCCTTCTTTCCCCATTTTGCTCTTAAAGATTTAAAAATTATATATTTATTTTTAGCCTTAACATTATTCATTGTATTCTTTTTCCCTCAACTTGTTATACCTCATGATGCCCTCATTCCTGCTGACCCACTTTCAACACCAGAGCACATAAAGCCGGAATGGTATTTTCTTGCCAACTACCAATTTTTAAAATTGATTCCCAATGAATTTCTCGGAATTTTCTTACAGATTTTGATAGCTCTTCTTATCTTTCTAATTCCTTTTATTGATAGAAATCCAGAAAGGAGAATATGGAAAAGACCCCTATTTTTCGGAGCTGTGGTTTTTGGTATAGCTTTTTATATTTTATTAACAATCTGGGGGTACTTATCATGAAAAATAAATTTATAATCTTATTTTTTTTAATATACCCTTTAAAACTTTTATCTTATGAAAAAACTGTGTGTATAAAATGTCATCTTGAAAGTGGTGATGAATATTTAATTAAACCTGTCCATGAATGGGAAAAAAGTATACATGCTGAAAATGCTATTTCCTGTCATAACTGCCATGGTGGTAATCCAAAGGATGAGGAAACTGCCATGAGTGAAGAATTTGGCTTTATTGGAAAACCTAAATATGAAGAAGTTCCTGAATTCTGCGGAAAATGCCATGCGGGTGTTAAGGAAAATTATTTAAAAAGTGCTCATGGACAAACTCTCCCTGATGGTCCAAACTGTGTTACCTGTCATACAGCTCACAGTCAGCAAAAAGCCGGACTTTTCCTAATTAATCCAGAACTATGTTCAACCTGTCACGATTATGAAAGAGCTGAAAAAATCAAATTTGCACTTATGAATACTGAAAATACAATTTTAAAATTATCTAAAAAAATAGAAGAACTATGGATAAATGGATTCAATGTAGATGAATTGAATAAAAATCTCTTTGCAACAAGAAACTCTTTCAGGAGATTAACCCACATTGTCGAAGTTGATTACATTCTTGAACAAACCGGAGGAATTTATTCAGATCTTGGAAAAATTGAAGAAGAAATTAAAAAGAAAGAAGATATACTTAATAAGAGAAAATTATTAGGTGCTATAGTTATAATTTTCCTTTTAATCTCTGCATATGTTTTTGGAAAAATTTATGAGGAATTAAAAAAAGAAATAAAATCTTAATGTTACCCAAAATAAAACTGGGTAAAACTAAAGAGGAGATCCCAATTTTTTCTCTTGGAACATGGGGAATAAGAAATGAAAGGGAAATGATAAAGGTTATTCAGTATTCAATTGATACAGGTTTAAACCATATAGATACAGCTGAAATGTATACTGGAGCGGAAGAAATTGTCGGTAAAGCCATTAAAGGATACGATAGGAAAAAAATTTTTATAACAAGTAAAGTTTTACCCTCAAATGCTTATTTTAAGGGTGTAATTAAAAGTTGCGACAATTCCCTTTTAAAATTAAAAACTGATTATATAGATCTTTATTTACTTCATTATTATACAGGGGAATACCCTTTAAAGGAAACATTTGATGCCTTCAATTATTTGATTGAGAAAGGAAAAGTTAGGTATGTAGGTGTTTCCAATTTTGAAGTTAAAGAATACGAAAAATTCAAAACTTTTTTAAAAGAATATAACATTCAAAATAATCAGATAGAATATAACCTTTCAAACTGGCAATATGTAGAAGAAAAAATTTTACCACTTTATGAGAATGAAGATATCACTTTATCAGGTTATTCACCTTTATGGCAAAATAATCCTCCTAAGGGAACTAAAGGTTTTAAAGTTCTTGAAGAAATTGGTAAAAAATACGGGAAATTACCCTTTCAGGTTGCTCTTAATTTTTTAACAAGACATAGAAAAATATTCATAATATTCAAAACAGAAAATATTGAGCATTTGAAAGAAAACATTGAATCTCTAAATTTCAATTTAGAAGAAGAGGATATTAAAAAAATAAAAGAAAATTTTTAAATTTACTCAAAAACTATAAGTGAATAACTTACAAGGGAATCAGTTAATTCCTCATAATATTTTTTATAATCAATTAAAGTTCCCCTTTTTATATCAAGATTTTTTAATATTTCAAGAAAAAGAAAATTTGTATTTTTCCCATCAATTTTTGTTATGTTCTCATTTTTTTCTAAAAAATCAAAAGCTTTCTCATTTTCAAGATTTAAAAGATAATCAATGTATTTTATATCAATCTCTTCAGGGTCAAAACTTTTTTCATCACCAAACTTTTTTCCTACATGGGATAGATCAATACTTGATATAAAGAAAAATTCTCCTTCAAATTCTTTTATAACCTCTAACAATTTTTTGGCTATTTCCCTTAATTTTTCTTTATTACTTTCAGAAACAAGAAAAGCAAGAACTTTTTTATCCTCTTCAAGAAAACTTATGAAAATGAGGGGAAATTCAATTGAATGTTCTCTTTTAAATGAAAAATAATCTGATGTTATATCGTAATCAAATTTTTCTTTAATTTTTTCAAGAAAATTTATATCTGTCTCAATTATTTTTTCTTCTACCTTAAAATTTTTTGGGAATAAAGAAAAGGGAATTTCAAACCAGAAATGAGGGACACCAAATATTACTATTACTTTCTCTCTAACATTTTTTAAAAAAGCAAAAACTTTCTGATATGTTTCTTTTGCTACAAAAATATCAATATGAGGTATTATCATTCCCTTTATTTTTTTAGTTATTTCTAAATTTTTATCTTTTAAAAATTTAGTAAGTTCTTTTAATCTATTATTAATTTTAATTTCCTTAAATTCTAAACTTTTCATCTTCTCCTTCTCCTCATTAATCTTCTTAAAAAACCTTTCATTATAAAGAAGATAATTTCTGTCAAGTTCATTTATAAAGCTAGCTATCTCAAAATTCGACAAAATTATACCTGTCATTTTTAAAAATTCTGATTTTATATCTGAAATAGTTCTTTTACCATCAATAAGTGTTAAAAGCAAAAAACTTTCCCTTGAAAAAAACATCTCCTTTGATATTGAAAAGGGATCAACTACAATAAAACCTCTTTTGTCAGGAATAACATCAAAGTATCTTAACTTTGGTCTTTCTTCCATTTTTTATTTTCTTATATTTAAATTAAACTCTTACCCCTGAAAGGTATAATTTCTTCATCACTTACATCAAATATTTTTAAAATTGTATTGGCTACATCATAAATTTCCGCATCTTTCCTACCTTTAAGATTTCCATCAGGACTTTTTAAAATATAAACTCCTTCATAGGAATGATTTGCATCATCAGGTCCTGTATCATTTTCAAGAGTAAAAATTTTATTTATTCCTACTGAACCAACGCTCCTGTAATCAAGATTCCCGAATATAACAATTAAATCAGGAGGAAAACCTTTAACTTCGGGATATATTTCCTCAGGATAAAAAGCCTTTGTTCCTATATTTTTACCCTCTTCATTTTCTAAATTTTCAAAAATTTCCCTTAACTCTTTCCTTACTTTTTCATAATCCCTTTTATCTAAAATACCCTCTTTATCTCTACCTTTAACATTTAAAAAAACTCTTGAATAATAACCGCCTTCACCGTATGCAAAAGTTTTATTAAAATCAATCATCTCGGGTTCAAGACGCCTTTGCTCTTTAAAATTTTCCTTTAATTTTAAATAACCCTCTTTAATCAAAAGTTCATTAACAGCAACACAACCCTCTATTTTTTTTGCACCATGGTCTGAAACAACCATTATCCATGTATCCTCAGGTAATATTTCAAGAATCTCTCCTATTTTTTTATCGAGGAAAGCATAATATTCCGGTATTACATCTTGGTACTCATTATTTTCTTCATACATTTTGTGTTCCCTATCAAAGAACCTCCAGAATCCGTGATGAATTCTATCTGTCCCCATTTCAACAAAGAAAAAAAAGTCAAAATTTTCTTTTTTTAAAAAATATTTTACAATCTCAAATCTCTGTTCCGTTAATTTATAGATTTCTTTTTTTAACCAGTCTTTTTTCTCTGTTCTAAAACCCTTTGCATCAAACATATATTCACCAAAATTTTTTTCAATTTCTCTTTTTATTTCTTCAGGATAGGCATATTTACTTTCAGGTCCTGGTGTTAAAAAGCAGGAAATCCTTATACCGTTAATTGGTTTAGGTGGATAGGAAGGCGGAATTCCAATAGATATAATCCTTTTTCCTTTTCTTGAAAGTATTTCCAAAACAGTATCAGAGTTTAAATCATGAGATGTTAAAACCCTTAATTTATAATCTTCTTTCTTTCTATTCCTGAAACCATAAATTCCAAGGTCTCCTGGTGTTTTTCCAGAAAGCATGCATGCCCATGCAGGAACAGTTATAGGGGGAGTTATACTCTTTAATATACCATACTGGGAGTTTTCCATTAGATTTTGAATATTCGGTGTTTTCCCCTTCAACTTTTTATCAAAAAAATCAAAGGGAACTCCATCAAGACCAAAAACAAAAAGTTTCATTTTTCCTCCTATTTCAATGTATGTAATAATATACTTTTTAAAAATATTTAAAATCAATAATTAGATCTTTCAACATAGAAATTTTTTCATAAAATTTTTGTATTCAACCTCTTAAAGATTATTAATTTTAAAACCTTTTTTAATTTTTTATGATTTTTATATCTCTTCCAGATTAAGGGAAAACAAAAATAATTGTTTTAAAAATACCATATAAAATAGAGTATTTGTAGGGTCTTATTATATATATAAAAATTTAGAAAGCCTTTTCGGTTTTTTTTAACGAATCTGAGATTTTGTTATGATTAAAAAATTTTTAGTTTTTGACCCTAAATAAATCTTTATTTTAAAATTGAAAATATGACAACAGAAACAGTGAATATTCTTGCACTTATTTTAGGAGTCCTTGCTTTAATTCAACCCCTTATTCTATCTTATTTTACAAACAAACTTATACAAAAAGAAGATGAAAGAGCGAAGAAGATGATTGAAGAAAGTAAAAAAGATACAGAAAGGATAATTGAAACAACACAAAGGATGATTGAAGAAAGTAAAAAAGATACAGAAAGAATGATTGAAATAGCACAAAAAATGATTGAAGAAAGTAGAAAAAGTACTGAAAAGATGATTGAAACAACACAAAAAATGATTGAAGAAGGTAGAAAAAGTACTGAAAGGATGATTGAAGAAAGTAAAAAAGATACAGAAAAAATACTTGAAAGAACACAAAAGATGATTGACGAAGGAAATAAGAGACTTGAAAAATTTATAATGGAAACACAAAGAATGATTGACGAAGGAAATAAAAGACTTGAAATACTCCTATCAGAAGTTATTAAAAGAGTCTAACTAATTAAACTATCTCAAATGCTTTATAATTTAAAATATTTCCCTGTGCCTTTCTTCAGCATTCTTTTCCATAACCTTTAAAGTTTCATCCATTTTATAAAGCATCTCACTTATTTTTTCTAACATTTCTGTTTGTCTGTTTAAAATCTCAGTATGTTTATTTAAAATTTCTTTCATCTATTTACCATTACTCCATGCAAGAAATAATGATAAAATGAATTAATTGTAATAACTTTCAAAAAATATCTTCCCTTATCTATCTACCTCACCAAATACAGGATCTAAAGAACCAACAATTGCAACAAGATCAGAAATTAAATGCCCTGGCAATATCTTTTCTAAAATCTGTAAATTTGCAAAGGAAGGGGATCTTATATGAACCCTGTAAGGCTTATTTGACCCGTCGGATACAATATAAACTCCAAACTCACCCTTTGCACTTTCAACAGAAGCATAAACCTCCCCTTCAGGAACAGGAAAACCTTCTGTAACAAGTAAAAAGTGATGAATCATTTCCTCAATTGAATCATAAATCTTTGTTTTTGGGGGTGGAACAAATTTATAGTCATTTATTAAAACATCGCCCTCCGGAATCATTTCAATAGCCTGTTCTATTATTTTAATTGACCACTTCATTTCTTCAATCCTTACCCTATATCTTGAATAAACATCACCATCATAAAAAATAGGGATTCCAAAATCAATTTTATTATAGACAGAATAAGGAAAATTTTTCCTAACATCATATTTTATACCCGAACCCCTTAATACAGGACCTGTAACATTATATTCAACTGCCATTTCAGGTGGAATTACTCCTATACCTTTTGTCCTCCTTTCAAAAATTAAACTTTTCTGTATAATTTCATCCATTTCAATAATTTTATTTAATGCCTCAGGAAGGAAATTTTTAACTTTATTAAGCCATCCATGGGGTGTATCAGCAGCAACACCACCTATTCTAAAAAAGGAAGGGTTCATTCTCTGTCCTGATATTTCTTCAAAAAAATCCAGTATCTTTTCCCTTAATTCAAAGGCATACATAAAAATTGTCATTAAACCTAAATCAAGTAAATGGGTTCCAAGCCATATAAGATGTGCAGCAATTCTTTGAAGTTCTCCAAGAATTACCCTTATATACTCAGCTCTTTCAGGAACTTCTATTTTTAAAAGCTTTTCAACTGCAAGAACATAAGCCCAGTTCTGTAATATAGGCGCAGTATAATCCATTCTATCTGTCCATACCATTGCTTTTTGATAGGGCAAATTTTCCATAATTTTTTCCGAACCCCTATGGAGAAAACCTATTATTGTCTCTGCTTTTTTAACCCTCTCACCATCAAGATAAATTTTAAGCCTCATAACTCCGTGGGTTGCAGGATGCTGTGGACCAATATTAAGCTCAATTAACTCTTCCATTAGTAAATATCTTCAAGAGTTGGAATAGGACCTTCTTCTTCAAGTTTATAATCTTTTCTTAAAGGAAAACCAGGGAAACTCTCCCATAATAAAATTCTTTTTAAATTAGGATGATTTAAAAACTTAATTCCGAAAAGATCGTAAACTTCTCTTTCAAACCAGTTAGCACCAGGATAAATTGAACACACTGATTCAATTTCAGGTCTCTCCCTTTCAAGTTCCACTTTTACTCTTATCCTTTCATTTCTTATAAAAGACAAAAGGTGATAAATAACTTCAAAAATATTTTTTTCTTTATAATCACAGGCTGTTATATCTATTAAATAATCAAATAAAAGCTCCTCAGAATATCTCAATATTTTAAATACTTTTAATAAATTCTCCTTATTTATTTTTAAAGTTAAAATATCTTTTATTTCTAAACTAAATGGAATTTTTTCTTTACTTAGTTTATGCTCTATTAAATTTATAAGACTTTTCAAATTTTCTTTTCTATTTTTTCCTGTAACTTCTGAATGGCATATAAAAGGGCTTCAGGTCTCGGAGGACATCCTGGAACATAAACATCAACTTTTATTATCTTATCTATACCTTTTAAAACTGAATAACTCCTGTAATAGGGACCACCAGTTGAAGCACATATTCCCATTGATATAACCCATTTTGGTTCAGGCATTTCTTCATAAAGTCTTTTAATAACAGGTGCCATTTTTAAAGTTACTGTTCCTGCAATTATAAGTAAATCTGCCTGTCTCGGTGAGGGTCTAAAAACTTCTGCTCCAAATCTTGAAAGGTCAAATAATGGATCAGTTGTTGCCATCATTTCAATTGCACAACAGGCAAGACCAAAGGTTAAAGGCCATAAACTGTACTTTCTACCCCAGTTAATCACATCTTCTACTCTGGTTAAAATAAAAGGAGGTAAATCTTTCATTTTTAATTTTAAAAACCTTATAATCTAAAATTCAAATGGAAAAAAAGAAATTACTCGCTGGTCTTTTTGTATTTATCTCCATTCTCGTTCTTTTTTTTCTTTATATATTTTTTACTGAATTCAAGATAGCAAAAAATAGATTCTATTATGAAGCAGTTGTTCCTGATGCCTCATGGCTTGAAAGAGGTGATATAGTAACAGTTATGGGAATAAATATGGGAAGAGTTGAAAAACTCTGGATTGAGGGAGATAAAGTCATTATAAGATTTTTTATTGATGGTCTAAAATTAAGAAAAGGCGCAAAAATTATTGTTGAAAATCAAGGGTTCCTTGGAAGAAAAAGACTTATTATTAAACAGGGAAATGGAGAAGAATACCCACCTTTATCCCGAATTGAAGGACAAACTGGATGGGATATAGGTAATCTGATATCAGAAGGTGAAAAACTTATAGATTCTTTAAATTTAATTTTGAAAGGAGTAAAAGAGCTTGTTTTAACTTATGATAAAACAGGCAATGAAGTATTAAAAGAAATTAAAAATGTTTCTAAGGACTTATCAAGATTTTTAAATACATGGGAAAAAACAGGAGAAAGTGTATCTGAATTTACAGAAAATTTAAAGGGTTTATCTTCCCTTATTGAAAGGTCTGATACCCTTTTAAAAAAGATTGAAAAAAGTGAAGGAACACTTAAAAAATTAATTTTAGAAGATACAACTTATAGAAAAGTTGACTCCCTTTTAACTGAAATTAAAAATTTATTAAAGGATATAAAGAGTGATCCGAGGAAATATTTTAAGTTTTCAATATTTTAAATGAAAAAGGAAAAAGTAATCTACATATGTGAAAATTGTTCCTATGAATCTTATAAATGGCTTGGAAGATGTCCTGTATGCGGTTCATGGGACTCTTTCAGGGAATTAAAAAATAAAAATTTAAAGGAAAAAGAAAAAGGTGAAGTTTTTAAATTCACTGATATTAAACTCAAAACTAAAAAATTTATCGAAACAGGAATAAATGAGGTGGATCGGGTTTTAGGGGGAGGTCTTGTTGAAGGTGGTTTATATCTACTTGGTGGTGACCCTGGTATAGGTAAAACAACCCTTTTACTTATTATTGCTGAAAAAATTTCAAATAAGGGAAAAAAGGTTCTCTTTGTTTCTGCTGAGGAATCAGGGGAACAACTTAAAATGAAGGCAGAGAGGCTTAAAATTGAAGGTGAAAATATATGGATATCACAAAGTTCTGACACTGAATCAATAGAAGAAGAAATTAGAGAAATAAAACCGGAATTTTTAATTATTGATTCAATTCAAACGGTTTTTAACCCCCTTAATCCCTCTTCTCCTGGAAGTGTTTCTCAAGTTAGAGATGTAGGTTCCTTTTTTTTGAAAATTTCAAAGAGGGAAAATATTACAACCTTTTTAATAGGTCATGTAACAAAAACAGGAGAAATTGCAGGACCCAAAACCCTTGAACATATGGTGGATTGTGTTTTATACCTTGAGGGCGAAAAAAGGGAAAACTTAAGAATTTTAAGACCTTTTAAAAATAGGTTTGGCTCAACTGATGAGATAGGAATTTTTGAAATGCTGGAAGAGGGACTTTTGGAAGTAAAGGATACCTTAGGGTTATTTGTTTCTGAATTAAAAGCACCTGGAGTTATAATTTTCCCAATGGTGGAGGGTAAAAGGGTAATAATGGTTCAGATAGAATCCCTTGTTTCAAAAACTTTTTTCCCTGTTCCTAAAAGAGAATCTCAAGGGTTTGACATAAGAAGGCTTTCAATGATTTTAACCTGCTTAGAAAAATATCTGAATTTACCCTTTTATCAATACGATGTTTATGTTAATGTAACAGGGGGGATAAGGATAAATGAAACTGCTGGTGATTTACCTCTTGCCCTTTCCATTATCTCCTCCTATAAAAATATTGAACTTCCAGAAAATTTCATAAGTTTTGGTGAAATTGGACTTGCAGGTGAAATAAGAAATGTAAGGGATTATAAAAAAAGAATTCAAGAAGCAAAAAGAAAAGGGTTTAATAGGGGAATTATTCCCTATATTGAAAATTCTGATAAAGATTTTTTAAGCATAAAAAACTTAAAAGATGTTTTAAGAATAAATGTTTTTTCTTGATTATATAGGTTTTTACAGTAATTACCTTATAATTTTTCTTTTAATTTTATTGATAATACTCTTATTTTTAATTTCTAAAAAAAGAGAAAAAATTCCTCAATTTATAATTGACTTTGAAACACTAAAAGATGAAAGGTTTCTTGAACTTTTTGTTAAGGATCTATTTTATTTTAAAATTATCCTGTCAAAAATTGATTATCAAAAATTTGAAGAATACATAAAAAATCTTACTGGTGAAGAAAGGGAAAAATTTATTTTTTATTTTAAGGAAATTGAGAAAAAGAAAAAAAATAAATTTTTAAAGTTAGTAAACAAAAATATTGAAGATTTAATTTTTAAAGGAAAAAAGAAAAAAATTATCATATCCGATCAGAAACTTAAAGAAAAATTAGAAGAATCAGGTATTCAATTTTTTTATTTTCCAGAAATTGTAAAAATATTTAAAATAAAACTTAAAGAAGGAGATGTTATCAAAATAAAAATTGTAAAAAGGGGAAGACATTTTGATGAAGGAATAGGATTTTTACCGGATGATACCCCAGTAATAGTTAAAGATGGAGCAAATTATTTAGGAGAAGAAATTACCTGTGTAATAGAAAAAGTAAAAGATACTTATGCAGGAACTATTTTAGAGGCTAAAATCTTTAAAGGAAATACCTAATTTTTTCTCTGAAACTAATTTATTTAACTCTTCAAGAAGTTCTTCAAGGTTTTTGACCCCGTATTTGAGAGCATTTTCCTTTATTGTTCCCCATATAGGCTCTCCGCAGGAAATAGCAGGAATTCCATATTTTAAAAAGATAGAAACACTATCAGGATAAAGGGTTAAAATTTCTTCTATATTTGTATCCTCTGTTATCTTTTTCATATTTAATTAATACTTTTTCTATTAAGAAATTGCAAAAACTTAAAAATTATTATAAAATTAAAAAATGCCCCCGTAGCTCAGGAGGATAGAGCGGCAGTTTCCTAAACTGCAGGTCGGGGGTTCAAGTCCCTCCGGGGGCATTTAATAAAAAATTTGGAACTAAAGGTAAGAGGTAGTCTATTTTTGGTTACGAGGATTTTCTTAATAGAGAAACTTGGAGAAAAAAACTATAAGGAAAAGTTAAAGAAATTTTCTCAAGAAATTTCAAAATTTCTTGAAGGTGAAATAATAGAAACTCTCTTTTACCCATATGAGCTTTTAAAACTTTTACATAAAGAAATTTTTGATAAAATTTTTAAAGGTGATATAAAAAAATTTAGAGAAATTGGAAAATATTCAATAAAAAGGGAATTTGAAATAGGTTCTTTCAGAGAATTAATAAAAAAAGTTGATATAAAAAATTATATTTATCAAGTTGGAAGTATGGTTTATAACTATTTTTATAGTTTTGGTAAATTTGAAATAAAAAGTGCAGATCTTGAAAATAAAAAAATTGTTATTCATATAACAGATATGCCTGATATTGATTTTTTTTTCGAGGAGAGAATAAGAGGTGCTCTGGAGGCTGCAGGTGAAATAAAAGGTTTTAAAGGTTTAAAAGTTGATATCACAAAAAGAGTTTCAAAGGGTGATAATCTCTTAGAGTATGTTATAACATATAAATGAATAAAAAAGAATTAAAAATAAGGGGTATTGCCTTTACAAATCTAAAATTATTTATAAATGAAAAGTTAGGAATTAATACATTTAAAAAATTTTTTGAAATTATTCCACAGGAATTAAAAAAATTTTTTAGTGAAGAGATTATAGAATCCCAATTTTATGACCTTGAAGACTTTTTAAAAATAATTGATTATCTTTTAAAAATTTATGAGGGCAATAAAGAAGAATTAATGTTTAAGATAGGTGAATATTCTGTTCAGAGAGCCTATGAAGGTCCTTTTAAAATAATATTTGATGTATCAGACTTTCAAGGTTTTGTAAATAGTATCCTTGAATTTGCTTTTAAGTATTACTTTAATTTTGGAAATTTTAAAATAAAAGAATTTGAGCCAGAAAAAGGTAAGGTTAAAATTATTGTAAGTGACATTCCTTTTAAAGACCCTTTTTTTGAAAAAAGGCTTGAAGGAGGAATTTATTCTGCCTTCAAAATTAGAGGATTAAAAAATTTAAAAAGTAAAATAACCAAAAGTATTGCAAAAGGTGATGATGTTATAGAAATAACTTTAGAATGGGAAGTTTAATTATCCCTTTTTGTTTCTCTTAAATAGTAATAAAGTGAAAGAGCATCTGTAATTCTTATACCAGGAACTCTCAATGCCTGAGCAAAAGTTCTTGGTCTAATTTTACTCCACTTTTCCTTTGCCTCATAGGAAACATTTGGAATTTTCCAGAAATCTATTTTTTCCGGTATTTCCCTTACTTCAATCTTACTTACTCTTTTTGCTTCCTTCATTTCCCTTTGGATATAACCATCATAATGAATTTCACTTATGATTCTTTCCTTAATATTATCCTTAACCTTCCTTATTATTCCCTTTTCCTCTAAAATATCATAAATTTTATTATCCCTTTTAATAAGATCAAATAGGGTTATTGATTCCGGTAAATCTTTAATTTTCAAAAATTTCTCTGCCTCTTTTCTTTTTATCCTTTTTTGTTTTAAAAAACTTATAATCTCCTCAAAAACTCTTTTTTCTTCTAAAAATTCCTCCCATTCCTTTTTCTTTATTAGTCCGAATTTATAACCATAAGGCAAAAATCTTTCTTTCGCTGTATCCTGTCTTAAAGTTAATCTGTATTCCACTCTTGATGTAAACATCCTGTATGGCTCATCAACTCCCTTTGTTACAAGGTCATCTATCATAACACCTATATATCCCTCATTTCTTTTTACAATAAAGGGGTCTTTATTATCAAGATATAAAACAGCATTTATCCCTGCAACAATTCCCTGGGCAGCAGCCTCTTCATAACCTGTTGTTCCATTTATCTGACCTGCCAAAAATAAACCTCTTATTTTCTTTGTTTCAAGCCACGGATTGAGTTCCTGAGGATTTATAAAATCATATTCTATTGCATATCCAGGAACTAAAATTTTTGCATTCCTTAAAGGAGGTATTGTTTTTAAAATTTTATACTGAATTTCCTCTGAAAAAGATGTGGATAGTCCACTTATATAAACGATATTAGAATTTCTTCCGTCAATTTCAAGAAAAAGTTGATGCCTTTCTTTATCAGGGAAATTAACAACCTTTAATTCAAGAGAAGGACAATACCTTGGACCAATTCCGGTTATATCACCTATAAAAAGGGGACACTCATTTAAATTCTCCCTTACAATCTTATGAGTTTCTTCATTTGTATAAGTTATCCATGCTGGAATCTGCTCAACTTTTAAATAAAAATTTCTGAAGGAAAAACCCCTTGGAGGCTCATCACCTTTCTGTTCCTGAGCAAGGGAAAAATCAACACTTTCTATATCTATCCTTGGTGAGGTTCCTGTCTTTAATCTACCTATTTCAAATCCAATATTTTTGAGAAATTCAGATAACTCATAAGAAGGATCCTCCCCAATTCTTCCTGCTTTTATTTTTTTCTTTCCTATATGAATGAGCCCCCTTAAAAATGTGCCTGTTGTTAAAACACAGGAAGCTGAAAAAAATTCTCCATTTTTTACTGTAATTACTCCCTTATAAAACTTTTCTTTATTCCTTTCTTCAATTATAAAACTTTTAACTTCGTCTTCAAGAACATATAAATTTTTTTGACTGAATAAACAATTTTGCATTCTTTTTTTATATTCTTGTCTATCTGCTATTGCCCTTAATGAGTGCATTGCAGGTCCCTTTTTAATATTTAAAGTCCTGAACTGTGTGCCTGTTTCATCTATATTCATACCCATTTCACCACCAAGAGCATCGAGCTCCTTAACAAGTTGAGCTTTTCCAACACCCCCTATTGAAGGATTACATGACATCTGTGCAATCTTATCTTTCCTTATTGTGATTAAAAGTGTCTTTGCTCCCATTCTTGCAGATACAAGAGCTGCTTCACACCCAGCATGACCTCCACCTATAACAATTACATCAAAGTAATTTCCCATTACTTTTTCTTTTTTGTTTCTTGCTTTTTAACTTCCTCTATTTTCTTAACCTCTTCTTTCTCTCCTTCATAAGTAAACCAATCCTTATCCTTTTTTAAAGATGTTTCCACAAAGTTTTTAGCAAGAGTATACAGAGTAAAATCGTCACCCTCCCTCTTTACAACATACTTATTCTCATCAAGTTTCTCAATTACTTTAAAGCCCTGTTTTTCTCCATTTTTTAATGTAATATTTAGGGATAAAAAGGGATCTTTTGATGAATATTCTTTAACATTAAGTGAATCTATAAAATTCATTGAATAAATAGAACTGAGCACTCTTATGTAGTTCTGAATTTTACTCTGAACTGCATTAATTTCAGGGGAATCAAGAATCCATTTATCACCTTCCCTATAAAACATAAATCTCTGCTCTTTATCTATGTACTCAACCCTTTCTACATCCTCTGGTTTAAAATCTGTTATTCTTCTATTTCTCCAAGCCTCAATATCAAGATTTGACACATGAGGTTTAATTGATTTTTCAACAAGAATAACTTCTTTTTTCCCTGGAATTCTTACAAAGTTTGTTAAATAATCAGGACCATTTTTACCAACTATAATTTCAAGTAATTTTTTTCCCCCTATATCAAAAAGACTTACATATGTTCCCTTTTTATCGTCAACCTCGTAAGAAGGGAACTCTGATTCACTTTTTCCAATAACTTTTCCTTTAAGAGAACCCAAATTCTCTATAAGACGATTGATTTTTTCCTTATCAGCAGTTTTAATCAATGTGTCTTTAGTAACTGTCCATAATCCATTTATTTTTCTTAATTCGAGATTTTGATTTTCCCTACTTAAAACAATTTTCCCTATATTTTCTTCTTTAAATTCTCCTGAGACTTCAATTTCCTTAGGCATTCTTGCCTTTTTAAAAGCAGGACTTTCAGTCAAAAGAACAAGGATAAAAAGTATTAAAAAAGTAATACCTAAAATCCTTATATGTTTTTCAATCATTTTTTTCCTCCTTTTTAATTTCAGAGAATTTTTTCTTTTTTATCCTTCTAATTGAAGACCTAACTATTCCAAAAATAAATACAATTAAGGGTATTCCAAAAGTTATCCCATTTTGGAAAAGAAACTTCTGCATGTTATTTAAGTTCTTAATGGGTCTTTCACTTATTTCTCTTGCTTTAATTTCTGAAATATCTTTACCAAGAGCAAATGCATTCACAATATTCATAAGGAATATACCATTGTCAGGGTACATCTGAACAAAGTTATCCTGAAGAAAGATAGCATTTCCAACGAAAACTATTTTATTTTCCTCCTTTGATTCTTTTATAAATCCTGTCGTATCCTCATTTTTAAAATCAGTCCAGTTTTTAAATAAACTTGTATCATTTAAGAAAACTGATTTAAATTTTGAACTCACCATAAGGCTAAATAAATATTTTTTAAGTTCTTCCTTGGGTGGAGGAGGCTCTTGAGCAAAAGGATGAATAGAAAATCCTCCTTCCTTTCTATAAGCATTCTTTGTTGATGTAAAAATGTAGGTATATTTAAAAGCTTTATTTTCATTTGAAAGTGTATCAATTGCAGAAGGCCAAGTTAAAACAAGTTGTTCAAGATTTCTTGCAAATTGATGTTTTATGTTTTTAGGTAAAATTTTTACAAAATAATAGTAAGGAACAAGAAGCGCCCTACCTTCTGACATCATAGGAATAAAGGGAATTGTTGGATCTTTAACAAGATTAGGTTTTAAAGAAATTCCATAATTTCTCAAAAATTCAAGATCTTTTTCAAACATTGGTTTTGTTACAAAATTTTCATAATTTATATCTACAGGCTGTAAGAAAAATACAGCTTTTCCTCCTCTTAAAATAAACTGATCAAGATAAAAGAGTTCCTTCGGTAAAAGTTTTTTAATACCAAAAATTAAAAGTAAATTTATATCCTCAGGTATTTTACTTATAAGACTAACATTTCTGACTCTGTATAATTTTTCCAGTTCTCTTCTTATTATGTTATAATTTTCCTGCTTTAAACCAAGAAATAAAAGTCCCACTGTTCTTAAATTATCTCCTTCCTTCATTTTTAAAATTTTAGAAGTCAAATCATACTCAAGATTCTCGGTTTCTGTTAAAACAGGGATAGTTTCCTTTTTGTCCTTATAAAATATGAGAAGTCCAAAATTTCCATTAACAACTTTAACCTGATCCTTTTCAACCACATTAAAGGTAATTTCAGGGATACCAAGCCTTCTTGCTTTTGACTGTATATTCGGGTCTTTATCAGGATAAAATACAGTATATCTCAAAAGACCATTGGAATAGTTTCTGTATTCTTCCAGTAAATCAAATAAATCCTGTTTATAAGGATTCATCTCAGGAGGAAGTTTACTTGACATATAGATTTCTATATTCACAAAATCCTTTAATTCTCTTAATACTTCTTTGGTTACAGAATGGAGAGTGTAAATCCTGTTCTGTGTGATATCAACTCTATATACAAAATTTCTAAAAAATATATTTAAAAGAATTAAATTTAAAAAGGCAAGTATTCCCGCAATCAAAAATAATCTTTCCCTTTTCATCTTGCCACCTCCAGATGAAGATAATTAGCGTATATAAAAAGGGATATAAAGGAAAAATAATAAATTATATCTCTTAAATCAATTACACCCCTTGAAATGCTTTCAAAATGAGTTTTAACTGAAAAATTCTGCAAAAGTTCAGCCCAGAATCCTGATATAAAAGAAAGTATAGCCTCTTCACCTATTATGTAAAGTATAAAAGAAAAAGCTGCAGCAAGAATAAAGGCTACTATTTGATTTTTAGTAAACCCTGATAAAAACATACCCAAGGATATAAAGGTTGAACCAAGGAGAAAAGCACCAAGATAACCTGATAAAACTCTCCCCCAGTCTAAATTACCGAGAAATGATAAAATAATTGGAAGAGGTAATGTCAAAAGTAAAGAGAGACCGAAGAAGGAAATAGCTGCAAGAAATTTCCCAATTATTATTTCTTCAATTCTTAAGGGAAGAGATAAAAGAATTTCAATGGTTCCGAGTTTTTTCTCTTCTGCCCAGAGTCTCATTGTAATTGCAGGTATAAAAATTATAAATAAAACAGGGAACATATTAAACATAGGTCTTAAGTCAGCTTCAGGCATCAAGAAAAATCCTCTGAAAAAAAGCCAGAAATTTAACCACGAAAATACTATAAGCCAGAGATAACCGATTGTAGAATTAAAATATGATAAAAATTCTTTTTTAAATATTGCTTTTATACCCTTCATTTATCCTTCCTCCTTCATCAATTCAACAAAAACTTCTTCAAGCCCAAGAGATTTTGAATAAAGTTCAAGTATCAAAAATTTATTTTCATAGGCAAATTTTGCAAATTTTTCTCTTGGATCTCCATTTTCCTTAGGCAAAAATTTACCGTAAACTGCTTCACCTCTTTTTTCAATCTCATAAGAGGAAATAAAATCTAATTTATTCATCTTTTCCCTTATTTCTTTTTCATCTCCTTTTAAAGCAAAATATATTTCCTTTGATCTGAATTTCTTTGAAAGTTCACGAGGATTTCCCTCAGCTCTTATTATTCCCTTATGAATTATTATAACTCTGGATGCAAGCATTTCAACTTCAGGAAGTATATGGGTAGAAAGTAAAATTGTTTTTTCCCTTGATAATTCTTTAATTAAATTTCTTATTTCAATTATCTGAACAGGATCAAGACCTGTTGTGGGCTCATCCATTATAAGCACTTCAGGGTCATGTAAAAGAGCTTGAGCTATTCCGACCCTCTGTCTATAACCCTTTGAAAGTTCACCTATTGGTTTTTCCCACACTTCTTTTATCTGGGTTTTTTCCATCACCTCTTCCAGTTTTTTATTCTTGTTTTCAATTCCCCTTGCTTCTGCACAGAAACTTAAATACTCTCTTGGAGTTAAATCGGTATAAAGGGGATTATCCTCAGGTAAATAACCAAGCTTCTTTTTACAGTATAAAGGGTCTTCCTTAATCTTTTTTCCATCAATAAGCACTTCCCCGCTTGTTGGATAAAGGAATCCTGTAATTATTCTTAATGTTGTCGTTTTACCTGCTCCATTGGGTCCCAAAAATCCTAAAATTTCTCCCTTTTCCACATTAAAGGATATGCCAAGAAGAGCAGGATCCTCACCGTAATATTTATAAAGGTTTTTAACTTCAATCATAACTTTAAATTGGAAAACGGAGGGTGTGGGACTCGAACCCACAATCCCGATATAATCGGGATATCGGATTTCAAATCCGACGCCTTAGCCAGTTCGGCCAACCCTCCGGTTTTTGATGATTATAATATTATACTGATACCCTATATCTTATTCAAGTTAAAATTTTATAATAACACAAATTCAGCACTAAAATGTCTCAAATATGGGCTTTCCTTTATTAATTTAACTCCTTTCCATTTATTTTTATTTTCTAAAACCACTTTTGAAATTTCTGCAACATATCTTAAATGAGATTCAGTATAAACTCTTCTCGGTATAGCATATCTTACAAACTCAAATTTTGCATCCTTACCATGCATAAGAGAACCAATTTCACAGACCCTTATACCTCCTTCAAGATATAAAGCTATTGAAAAAACCTGTCCAGGAAAATTTTCCCTTTTAATGTGATCAAAAACCCTTTCTGCAAGAACATAAACAGCATGGCCACCTGTTGGTTTATATACAGGAACTCCTCTTTTAGAAAGTTCCTCACCAAGGAATTCCACCTCTTTTATTCTGAATTCAAGGTATTTCTCATCAGTAGCTTCCTTTAACCCTTGAGCAACAGCTTCAAGGTCTCTACCTGAAAGTCCTCCATAAGTGGGAAATCCCTCCCATAGTATAAGATACATAGAAAGTTCTTCATATAATTTTTTATCTCTAACAGCAATAAAACCTCCTATATTACTTATTCCGTCTTTTTTTGCACTCATATAACATAGATCTGAATAAGAAATTATTTCCCTTATTATTTTTTTTATACTCTTATTTTTTTCTTCTCTTTTTTTAATAAAATAAGCATTTTCTGCAATCCTTGATATATCAAGAAATAAGGGGATCCCAAATTTTTCACATATTTCCCTTGTTTCCTTAACATTCTGAAAGGAAACAGGTTGACCAGCCATTGAGTTATTGGTAAGAACAAGAAAAACAGCAGGTACTCTTTTATGATATTTTTTCAAAAAAATTTTTAAATTGTCAGTATTCATATTGCCTTTGAAAGGAAAGTATTTTTCAGGATCAAGAGCTTCATTTATCACAAAGTCTGGAGTTTCTGCACCTATATAATTTAAATTTGCTCTTGTTGTATCAAAATGAGTATTTGAAGGAACTATCGGGTTTTTGATTTTTTTTGAAAAATACTCTGCCAAAATTCTTTCAGCACCTCTTCCTTGATGACAAGGTAAAACATAATCCATTCCAGTAAAACTTTTTACCTCTTCACAGAATCTTTCAAAACTTTCAGCACCTGCGTATGATTCGTCAGCTTCCATAATTTTTGACCATTGATGTTCACTCATTGCATTTGTTCCTGAATCAGTTAAAAGGTCAATGGTTATTTTGTTTGCAGGAATTTTAAAGATGTTATAAAAGGCCTTCTCAAGAATTTTTTTCCTTTCCCTTTTTGAAGTAAAAAAAATCGGTTCAACTACTTTTATCTTATAAGGTTCAAAAAAGAAAGTCAATTATAAAAATTATATGCCGGGGGCGGGACTTGAACCCGCACGGGATTAATCCCACATGGCCCTCAACCATGCGCGTCTGCCAATTCCGCCACCCCGGCTTTAAATATTATGATATACAATTTATTAAGGAAATTTCAAATTCTCTTTTCTTAATATTTTTATATGTTTTTTTCTGAAAAACAGAATAAAGGGACAGAACTAAGAATAAAAGCCAAAAAAATCCTTTTTAAAAAAAAATCAAAATTCCAGAAAATTGAAATATTTGAAAGTTACGATTGGGGTAAAGTTTTAATGCTTGATTCCCTTTTTATGCTAACTGAAAGGGATGAATTTTTTTACCATGAATCCTTAGTTCATCCAATCTTATCAAGTATTAAAAATCCTGAAAATGTTCTTATAATAGGAGGAGGAGACTGTGGAACCTTAAGAGAGGTTCTAAAACATCCTGTTAAAAAAGTTATTCAGGTTGAAATAGATGAACTTGTATTTAAAGCATCCCTAAAATATTTTCCATGGGTTAAGAAAATTTATAAAGATAAGAGGGTGAGCTTTATTTTTGAAGACGCAAAGGATTTTATTAAAACTGCAGAGGATAAATTTGATGTTGTAATATTAGATACTTCTGATCCAGTTGGACCTGCAAAGGTTTTTTATAGAAAGGAATTTTATGAGGATTTAAAAAAAATTTTAAAGAAAAACGGGGGACTGGCTATACAGGCAGAATCTCCGATTCACCACTTAAAGAGAATTAAAAAACTTTATGAAATTTTAAAAGATAAATATAAAAGCATTTTACCTTATCTTTCACCTATGCCTACTTATCCTGGGGGAATCTGGCTTTATTTTTTTGTTTTTAAGAAAAAAATAAAAAGGCTGAGACCATTTAGAATTCCAGAGAATACAAGATACTATAATAAGGAAATACATTTTGCAGGATTTAAAATACCTGAGTTTTTAAAAAGAATTTTTGGTATATAATTTTAAATATAAAAGGAGAAAAACTATGAACTTTATTTTTACTTTTTTTATTTTAACAAAATTGATTGAGGTTGAGGTTTTTGACTTAATACCTCAAAGGGAAGGTGGTTATACTCTTGTTCTTAAAGAAATTAACTCCAACTCTTTATTACCCATTTCCATAGGAGAAAATGAAGGAATATCAATTTTAAGGGAACTTAATAAAATGGAATCAAGAAGACCCCTCACCTATGAACTTGTTAATAACATAATAGAAAAACTTGGAGCTAAAATTGAAAAGGTCACTATTGATAAATTTGAAAATGAAACATATTTTGCAACTCTACATTTAAAACAGGGAAAAAGAAAAATTTTAATTGACTCAAGACCTTCTGACGCAATTAACCTTGCTATAAGAAAAAAAGCTAAAATATATGTTGATGAAAAAGTTTTTGAAAAAATGAAAATTGAACTTAAAGAGGAAAAAAGAGAAAAAGGATTTAAAATTTAAATTTATTAAAATAAAACCCCTGCAAAGGAGAGGCTCCTTCACAGGGGGGCACTTAACTCAATTACTTTAATTACTTTTTATGTTCCCTTTTGAGTTTTTCTGCTTCGTCCTTAATTTTCTGTAAGGATTCCTTCATCTTTGCCCATCCGTACCAGTGCATATAGTCAGGATTAGCATGGAAGGCACCCTGAAATGTTCTCATTCTGTATTCAAGAAACATAACATAGAGTTCCTGTTCAATTGACGATTTTGCTTCATAAAACTGTAACAAATCAGGCGCAAATTTCCAATTTTCAGGTTTCTTTAAAAATCCCTTATCATAGAGTTCCTTTACAGTTTTTATTGCTTCAGCCATAAGTTTATCTGCTTCTTTTAAAACCGCATCAGAAGCTTCAAGTTGCTCTCTTACATATTTTTGTGAATGACAGTTAGAACAAACCTTTAACATTTTATCTCTTTCCTTTTCCCAATCTTCTTTTGTCAATCTTGCAACTTTTGCAGCTTTAACAGCTTCAAATCTTTCAGTAGGATTATTCTTATCATCAAGAACCCCAAGAGCCTTTAGTATAGTTACCCTATTATCCCACCATTCCTTATCATCTTCAGGAACCCTTAAAGCAAGAAATCCCCAGGCAGTCATAACAGCATGGTTCCCATCAGGCATATGACAGGTTTGGCAAGTCGGTGCTCTTCCAGAATTTCCCTCAATTTCCCAAATTGTCCCATGCTTTGAAGTTGACCACATCTCCCACTGAGGATGATCAAATCCCATATGACATGTTCTACATGCTCTTGGATCTTTTGCTTCCTCAACACTGAATTTGTGCCTTGTATGACAGGCATCACAGGAACCTGTTCCATAATAGAATTTTGCTTCCTTAAGTTCCTCTTCTGATTTTAATCCTATTTTGTGACATCCTGAACAACCCTTAAATCCCTTTTCTCCTCCCACCTGTATTGGCTGGTGCATTACCATTGGCATAGCCTTCATTGCTATCCACCCTAAGGCATGCTTTCCTTCTTTAAATTCCTTAACTCTTTGCTCATGACAGTTAGCACAGGTTTCAGGGGTAGGCATTTTAAGTTTATCTATATCCTTTGCTCCTGTATGCTCACCATGACAGACTGAACAATCCACATCATTTTGAGAGTGCTTACTTAATTTCCATTCTTTTACAATTTGCGGAGTAACTTTTTCATGACAGGTTACACATTTACTTGCTTTTAGACCAAACGGAAACAAAATTCCCGCTATTATTAAAGAAAAGATTGTTTTTTTAACCATATTAACCTCCTTTTTAATTTGGACTTCTAATTATATAATAGAATTTAAGAAAAATCAAATAGAAAAAGTTTAATTATTCCTTTATTTTGTTATGGAGATAAAGAAGGTAAAATATTAACCCTATCCATACAACTAAATAGGAAAAATATAAATATTTCATAAAGTTTCCTCCAATTTTTTTAATTCTCTTTTAGCAATCTTGTATCTAAGCAAAAATATTAATACAAAGAGAAAAACATAGGGAATAACATTAAAAAATAAAGCATATCTCATTGATGATGTTATCAATACATCACCAGGCGTAAAAGCAGAAGGATGGACTGATCTCCATAATTTCACAGAAAAATAAACAAGAGGAACATCAATATAAATTATTATTCCAAGAACTGAAGCAAATCTTGCCCTTTTGTCAGGTGTTTCAATAAATCCCCTAAAAATCATATAAGCAGTGTAAAGAAAAAATAAAATCAAGGTTGTAGTTAATCTTGGATCCCAAACCCAGAAATGACCCCAAACAGATTTTGCCCATAACATTCCTGTAATAAGTGTAAGGATTATAAACAAAACACCAATTTCGCCTGAGACTTCAGCAAGTATATCCCATTTTAAATTTTTTTTCAAAAGATAAATAATACTGAAAATAAAAACCAAAGTAAAAGATAAAAAAGAAAGCCATGCTTGCGGAACATGAATATACATTATTCTCACAAGATCCCCCATCTTTCTTTCAGGAGGTGTCCCTAAAAGTGAAAGGTAAAAAGTAAAAAAACCTGTTAAAAGGGCTAAAAATGCCAAAATGTATTCCTTTTTTATTTTCATAATTTACCAAGAAATTCCTTTATTAAATCTTCAAGGGTTGGTTCGCCTATTTCTTGTAACTCATACCTAACCCTTGCAAAAGGTTTTCCTATATCAAAAAGACTCGCTAAATTAATCGGAGTTCCAATAACAACAGCTTCACAGGGGGTTCTATAAATAGTTTCTTTAAGTTCTTCTATCTGCTTTTCACCATAACCCATTGCAGGAAGAACTTTTTGAGTTTGTGGATACTTTTCAAAGGTTTCCTTTATTGAACCAACAGCATAGTTTAAAGGAGATACGATCTCTTTTGCACCAAATTTTTTCGCTGCAATATAGGCAGCACCTATATCCATTTCACCATGGGTAAGAGTTGGACCATCCTCAATACATAAAACTCTTTTACCTTTTATAACTTCTTTATTTTCAACAAAAATAGGAGAAGCTGCCTCAATAATTATTGCTTTTCTGTTAAGTCTTTCTATATTCATCCTGAGTTTATAAATATTTTCAAAAGGAGCTGAATCAACTTTATTTATTACTATAACATCTGCCATTCTTAAATTTGTTTCTCCTGGATGGTATGTTTCCTCATGACCTAACCTAAGAGGATCCGCAACAACTATATGTAAATCAGGTTTATAAAAAGGAAAATCATTATTACCCCCATCCCATAAAATAATATCGGCTTCTTTTTCCGCCTCTTTTAAAATTTCAAAATAATCAACACCTGCATAAACAATAGAACCTCTTGTAATATGGGGTTCATACTCTTCCCTTTCTTCAATAGTAACCTTATACTTATCTAAATCCTCTATTGAAGCAAACCTCTGAACCTTCATTTTTTCAAGATCACCATAGGGCATAGGGTGTCTTATAACTGCTACTTTTTTTCCTAAATTCCTCAAAATTTGAGCAACTTTCCTTGAAGTCTGACTCTTTCCGCTTCCTGTTCTCACAGCACATACTGAAATAACAGGTTTATTTGATTTTATCATTGTGCTTTCAGGACCTAAAAGCCAGAAATCAGCACCCGCTGAAAGTGCCCTTGAAGCCCTATTCATAACATATATATGGGAAACATCAGAGTAAGCAAATACAACAATATCAACTTTCTTTTCCTTTATGATTTTTTCCATATCTTCCTCTAAATAAATGGGAATGCCTTGAGGATAAAGTTTACCAGCTAATGTAGGAGGATATTTTCTTCCCTCTATACCAGGTATCTGTGTTGCTGTAAAACCAACAACCTCGTAATCTGGATTATCTCTAAAAAAAACATTAAAATTATGAAAATCTCTTCCAGCAGCACCAAGGATTAAAACTCTTTTTGCCATATTTAAGACCTCCTTAAATTTATCATATAATTTTAAAAGTGTTTAATTTTATTAAAAAAACAATTTTAAATGCTTATGAGAAAGATTTTCAAAAAGAACATTTCCTTTTTCTTATAAGTATATTTTTTTTAAGAGATTTACTTGAAAGTGCCTTAGAAGGAGATTTTAAAATATTTAGAACACCTTCTCTTTATGATTCCCTTTTATTTACAATTCACCACCTCTTTTTTTATTCCTCACTTTTTTTAATTCTTGTTATTTCTGTTTCATTAATTTTAAAAGAAAAAAAAGAAAAGGTATTAACTCTTTTTACTTATTTTTCCTTTCTCCTTCTTCTTGCACCTTTAATTGATTTTATTTTTGGTGGAGGAAAAATGCTTGCTTATCCCACTTCAATTAAAAACCTTTTAATAAGCCTTTTTAAAGGAGAATTTGAAAGAGAAAACATATCAAAAGGACAAGTCATTGAGGTTTTTATAATTTGTTTTTTTATCTCTATTTATGTTTTCTTTAAAAGTGAAAATATTTTAAAATCTATCTTTTCTTTTGTTTTTTCTTTCTTTATTGTAATAACAGTTGGTGGTATTCCAGGTTACTTTTTAAATTATTTCAGTGAAGGCGGTTATATCTTCGATTACAACTCAAAACAGGGATTATTTTATGCAATATTAACAATTTCTCTTATTCCTTTCATTTTTAAAATAAAAATCAAATATAACGAAATTTTAAGTTTTTCAATATGGGGCTATCTTTCCGCAATTATAAAAATTTTATATTTAAAAACAAAGTATGATATTACGTCTCTTTACTTTCCCTTTGATTACATATCAATAATAATACTTCCTGTTTTTGTTTTAATTGAGAATAAGAAAAATATTTATTACATAACAATTTCTCTTATGACAGTTTTTCTTCTTGGTGAACTTCCCTTTATTTTCTTCACAATTTTTATTTTTTTTGACAATACCTTTTTAAATAAAAAAATTAAAAATTTTATAATGGCAAATCTAATTTTTTTATCAGGTTCTTCAATATTTTTTGGTAATTTTTCTCATCTTATTTATCCTTATCTATATCCCTTTTTATTAACCTTTCTTTTATTTATCAAAAATAATAAGATAAGAGAAATTCTTTTAAATTCTACTTTTTTAATTTTAACATTTTTATTTTCAAATAGAAGCTTCTGGGTATCAAAAGAAAATTTAAAGGAAATTTTTGTCTTAAAAAGTTCTGAAAGGGATATATATCTTTTTGAAAAATACAAGGATATATCGAAAGGTGTAAAAATTTTAAATTTTTTAATCAAAATAAAAAACTATGAAAAAATCCCAGAACTTCTAACAAAATTTAAAAAAGAAAAATCTCCTGGAAACTATTATTTTTACAGAGCTCTTGCTGGTGCTATGTTTAATGAAGATATTTTAGAAGTGGAAAATCTTTCAATAGTTTCACTTATAACTGGAAATCCTCTTGCTTTACCTTTAATTGTAAAAATTTATGAACTAAAAGGAGAATACAAAAAAGCAGAAATTTTTCTAAAAAGAAGTTTGAAACACAACATAAAGTATGAATATAATAGTTTTTAAGGTTCTAATCCTTTAATTTTTCAAGATTTATGATATTTTTAATTATCGCCTCATATATATCCTTAGGTGGGTTCAGATGGGATCCACCTTCAAATTTACCTATGATAAAAGAAGAGTTAACAAAAAAATCAGCAAATGTATATATAGTCCTTTTAAAACCACCGATATACGATTTTTACAAAAATGAAATTGAAAATAATGGTGGAAAAATTCTCCATTATGTTCCTCAAAATGCCTTTGCTGTTAGAATAAAGGAACAATCAGTTATTGAAAATATTAAAAAACTTGAATTTGTTGAGGGAATCTATATATATCAGCCTGCCTTTAAAATATCACCCAATATAGGGAAAAAGATAAAAGTGAAAGGGGAAAAATACGAAAACATATATAAAAACATATTTTATGTTCACTTTTTTGAAGATGTTGATTTTAGTAAAGCAGAAAATTCTTTAAAAAATTACGGAGCCCAAATTATTGAAGAAATTAAATCCTTAAAACATCCTGTTTTTGTAATAAAATATGAAGGTGATATTAAAAATTTAGCCTTTGATGATGATATATTCTGGATTGAGGAAAAAAGACCTTTCTTTAAAATGAATGATAGAACCTACTGGGTAATTCAGAATAATGTTCAAAATACATCACCTATCTGGAACAAAGGAATTCATGGAGAAAATCAGGTGATAAATATAATGGATACAGGTGTTGACACTGCCTCCTGCTTTTTTGGATCTGATAAAATAGTATGGAAGGAAAGTTATACTGGATTTTACACTGATGCCTGTGATTTAGGACATGGAACACATGTTGCAGGAACAGCTTGTGGTTATGATCAGACAAATAATCTAAATCAGTTTAAGGGAATGGCTTACAATGCTAAATTAACTGTCCAATATACAGGAGATAATTTCTTTACCTGCTGGTTAGGAGCTCTTCAGATTCCTGATGACTTATTTACAGCCTTTTCAAATGCTTATAATCACGGAGCAAGAATTTTCTCCAATTCATGGGGAGGTGTTGATACAACAGTTTATACAACATTTGATGAGCAGGTTGATAACTTTATGCACAGTTTTCAGGATGCAATTTGTGTCTTTGCTGCTGGTAATTCAGGAGGTGAGGTCGATCAGGCAACAGGGCAGGTTCTTGATGTTGTCCATTACAGAACAGTTGGACCCCCAGGAGCTGCTAAAAATGTAATAACAGTTGGAGCGACACCTCCACCTCCAAAACATGACATTTCTGCCTTTTATTCAAGTAAAGGACCCGCTTTTGATAACAGAATTAAACCTGATGTAATGGCTCCAGGTGGAGATTGCGGTAATAGTATTTATAATACTGATCCTAACTTATATATAAGATCAGCAGATAATGACACTGTTTCAAATCCAACCTGTGATACAATAGCCTACCCCTTTATGGGAACAAGTATGGCAACTCCTGCAGTTGCAGGTGCGGTTGCCCTTGTAAGGCAATACTTCACTGAAGGATGGTACCCTTCAGGGGTTAAAAATCCTTCTGATGCTTTTATTCCATCAGGTGCACTTTTAAAAGCAATGATAATAGCTTCTGCTGAACAGATGAATGGAACTGATCCAGACCAGATAGATTCAAGGGAGGTTCATCCTATACCGGATTCTTCACAGGGATGGGGAAGAATAAAACTTGAAAACTCTTTATACTTTCAAGGTGATCAGGATAAGCTCTATGTAGATGATAATTCTGAGCTTTCTACAGGAATTTCAAAGTTTTACTATGTAAATGCAAGTGGGGGTAAATTAAAAATTGTTCTGGTATGGACAGATTATCCTGCAACTGCTGGATCCAATTTTGCACTTATCAATAATTTAAATTTAATTGTTCAGGGACCAGGCGGGACTTATTATGGAAACAGATTTTCAAATGGTGAATCTCAAACTGGTGGAACAAAGGATAATATAAATCCAGTTGAAGTATTTTATCTTTCAAATGCACCAGCAGGAACTTATACAGTTCAGGTGGAAGGTGAAAATATCCCACATGGACCGCAAAAGTTTGCACTTGTTATTACAGGAAGATTTTCATCAGTTGGTAAGGATAAGGAAGGTTTAGTTAAAAATTATTATCTAATGAAACCTGTATTTTCTCCAGCTTCAAATTCCTATATAATAAGATTTGGAATTCCCGAAAAGGAAAAAGTAAAACTTTCTCTAATTGACATTTCAGGAAGAGAAATTGCTATCATTAAGGAAGGAATAATGGAAAAGGGTTCTTATAAGATTCTATGGAATTCAAAAGAAATTAAAAAGGGAACTTATTTTATTTATTTGGACACTGAAAGGAGAAAAATAAAGGAGAAATTGTTGAAACTTGATTGACTTTACTATTAAAATTATTTTTAAGGGAGGAATATATGGCTGGACACTCTAAATGGGCACAGATAAAACATAAAAAAGCAAAAGTTGATGCTCAAAGAGGGAAAATTTTTAATAAATTAATAAGGGAAATACAGGTTGCTGCAAAACTTGGTGGAGGGGATCCTGAAAATAATCCAAGGCTCAGACTTGCTATTGAAAAAGCAAGAGAACACAACATGCCCTGGGATAATATAGAAAAGGCAATAAAAAGAGGAACAGGTGAAATAGAAGGCGTAAAATATGAGGAAGTGTATTATGAAGGTTACGGTCCGGGCGGTGTTGCTATATTCATAAAAGCAACCACTGATAATAAAAATAGAACTACTTCAGAAATAAGGCATCTTTTCACAAAATATGGAGGAAACCTTGGAATAACAGGAAGTGTAAAGTGGCAATTTGAAGAAAAAGGAATTATACGGATTAAAAAAGAAAATATAGATGAGGAAAAACTTATTGAAATTGCCCTTGAAGCAGGAGCAGAGGATGTGAAAACAGAAGAAGAATATTTTGAAGTATACACATCACCTTCAGAATTTTTAAATGTAAAAAAGATTCTTAATGAAAAGGGAATAGAAACTGAAGGAGAGGTGAGGCTAATACCGAAAAACCAGGTAAAAGTTCAGGGAAAAGATGCAGAAAAACTTATGGGTCTTTTAAACTCCCTCGAAGAACACGATGATATTCAAGAGGTGGTTGCCAATTTTGAAATGTCTGAAGAAGAATTTTCAAAACTTGTAGGAACAGCATAAGGGAAAAAAGAAAAAAATACTTTATAGGGATTGATCCAGGTCTTAAATATACAGGAGTAGCAATTATTGATGAATATAAAAATATAATAGATTTCAATAAAATTAATTCTGAAAAAATTGTAAAATTGGGAGAAGAAATCGAAAAAATTTTGAAAAAATATAAACCAGAATTAACTGCTATTGAAAAGGTATTTACAAAAATTAATCCAAGAGATGCAATAAAACTGGGAGAATACAAAGGTGTAATAATTTATTTACTTGAAAAAAATAAATTAAGATATATTGAAACTTTATCTTCAAACTGGAAAAAGGCAATAACAGGTTCTGGAAGAGCGAAAAATTATCAGGTTGAATTTATGATAAAAAACCTTCTCAAGGGAAATTTTAAAGAAAAAATTTCAGAACATGAAGTTGATGCCCTTTCCCTTGCTTATTTTGCTCTATCAAGATGTATTACAGAATAAAAGGTAAACTTACCCTTAAAAGAAGTTTTTTCTGTGCCATTGAAGCAGGAGGTATCGAATATGGAATAACAACTCCACTTAAAGTAATGGAGAAATTACCTCAGGAAGGAAGTGAAGTTTCTCTTTATATTTTACCAATAATTTCAGAAGAAAAAATTGAACTCTTTGGATTTTTAGATGAGAGGGAAAAAAATCTTTTTGAAAAACTTATATCAATAACAGGGATAGGTTCAAAAGTTGCTCTTCAGATTCTTTCCCATTATGATTGGGATGAATTTCTTGAAATAATAAAGAGGAATGAGGAAAAAATGATTTCTAAAATAAAAGGTGTTGGGAAAAAAAGAGCAAGTTTAATTTTACTTGAATTTAAAGACTATATCTTTGAGGGGATTAAAGAAGGAATTAATATAGAAGAAGCAATCTCTGCACTAACAAAACTCGGTCTAAAAAGAAGTGAAGCAAAAGAACTCGTATTGAAAAAATTAAAGGAGAAAAAATTTGAAAAAACAGAAGACTTAATCCAGGAAATTTTAAAGGGAGAATGATAAAGGAGAAATAAAAAATAAAGAAGACTTAGAAAGCCTTTTGAAGGAATTCTACAAAATTATTTAAGATTTGATTACAAACCAGAAGATACAGATGAATATAAGGGATGAAATAAAATTATTTAAGGATGAAGAAAAACTTATTAAAAAGGAAGTTATTGAAATTCTATATAAAAATAAAAGTCTTGATTTAATGGCAATGTAACCTGGTACAAACAGCTTCATATATTCCTATACCCGTTTTATTACATAGATTATGGGATTGCTTTGCTCAGTGCAATCAGGTTATGGGGAATGTCTCTTGGTGGAAAAAAAAGAACTTTTTAAAAGCACAGGAATTGAATTCTCTTTAAATGAAAGAAATATTCTTAATTTATCTTATTTCTCTTTTAAGGAGTTCATCTAAACTTATACCCCCTTTTGAACCTTCTCCCCCAAATACTGTTCCTTTTACTCTGTTTTTAAATCTTTTTAAAACAAGTTCATAGGCTTCATCAGAAAGGGGGATATAGCCAACTTCGGATACAAGTTTCTTTGCATTTTTAATATAAAACTCAACAAACTTTTTAACCTCTTCCCTTTCAAGTGATTTTACATTTACATATATAAAAATAGGCCTTGAAAGGGGAAAGTATTTACCTCTTCTTATATTTTCAATTGTGGGATAAACAGGACCTCTACCATCTTCAGGATCAATAGCCACTGCCTTCAGTCTATCTTTATTCTGCTCGTAATAAGCATAACCGAAGAACCCAAGAGCAAGGGGATCACTTGCAACACCTTGAACTAAAACATTATCATCCTCAGAAGCAACATAATCACCCCTTGAAGCACCTTCTTTTCCAACAACAGCCTCTGTAAAATAATCGTATGTACCTGAATCCACACCAGGACCATAAAGGTGAATTTCCTTTTTAGGAAAACTCTCTCTTATTTGTGACCACATTTTTATTTTGTCCTGAGCAGCAGGTTCCCAGAGTTTTTTAAGTTCACTTACTTTAAGTTCGTTGCAGAAATTGTTTGAAGGATTAACAACAACTGTAAGTCCATCGTAGGCAATTGGTAATTCAATAAACTCTATACCACTTTTTTTTGCAATTTCATATTCAATTTCCTTTATTGGTCTTGAAGCATTATTTATATCTGTTTCATTCCTTAAAAATTTTTTAAAACCACCACCTGTTCCTGAAATTCCCACAACCACCTTTATATCCTTATAAACTTTCTGAAATTCCTCTGCTACAGCTTCTGTTATAGGAAATACTGTTGAGGAACCATCTACACGAACTATCTTTTGAGAGATTAGAGCTTTTGCACATAAAGCTATTATTAATGAATTTTTTATAAAGTGTTTCATATAAACTCCTTTTTGTTTTTGGATTTGAACCTTATTTATAAGATAAAAGGGAAATATTAAAAAATCATTAAATTTAGGTTAAAAAACTGTTAATTTAAAAAATTCATTCAACAAGACTCTCAATCCTATTTTCCCCAAATAGTTCATTAATTTCATCAAAAAACTCTTCCTTAAAAGAAACTTTAAAAACCATTGACTTATAAATTCTCCTTTTCTCTCCTGTATCAAGAGATAAATAAAGATCAAATTTTCCCTTAAATTTATTTACTATTTCCTTTAACCTTTTAATTTTTTCTTCATCAAGTTCTTTTAAATTTAATTTTATTAGTATTCCCTTCAATTTTTTAGAAATTGCTTCCTTTAAAGGCATAATTTCTCTTGCAAATATTTTTGAAGAACCCTTAACAACATCTCCTTCAACATAAAAAGGAGCAAGTTTATCAAGGTATTTTTCAATTTTATTCTTCAATTCATCAAATATAACAACTTGAAAAGAACCTTCAAAATCCTCAAGATGCAGAATATAATAATTTCTTTTCCCATCAATATTAATTTTTGACTCCACTTTGCTCAAAACCCCACACATTCTTACATTTCTAAGTTCTATCTCCTCCTCTTCCTGTATATCAATTGATGAGTGGGTTGAAAGAATCTCTGCAAATTCTGAATAGGGTTCAAGAGGGTGGTTTTTAAAATACATGTTTAAAACCTCCTTTTCCCACTCCATAACTCTTATAACATCTTTCTCTTCCTGAATTTCCTCCACTTTATTTGTAAAAAGTGAGGGAACTGATTTTTTAACAAGTTTATTTTCAAAAATATTCATCAATTTTTCTCTATCTGGATCAAAAATATCAAAAGCACCAGCTTTAATCAATGCTTCTATAACTTTTTTGGTAACCTTTTTTGAAGAAGCCCTTCTAACAAAATCCTCAAAAGAGGTAAATGGTTTTTGTCGTCTTAATTCTATAATATGCTCACAGGCATTAACTCCTACATTTTTAATCCCTAAAAGCCCGTATCTTAATTTATTTTCCCCCTGAACTTTAAAGAATTTATCAGAATTTAAAATACAGACAGGTAATATTTCTATACCATCCCTCTTTGCGGTTTGAACAAAGTAAGAAACTTTCTCAATTTTATTTATTTCACTGTTTAAAACAGAGGCATAAAATTCTGTTTTATAATTTGCCTTGAGGTATGCTGTTATATAAGAAAGAAGTGCATAACCTGTAGAATGAGACTTATTAAAAGCATACTTTGCAAAGGAATGTATTTTTAAAACAATATCCTTTGCCATATCTTCAGGAATACCTCTTTCTACCATACCACTTACAAATTCCCTCATTATACTTTCACTCATTAGCTCTTCCTTCTTCTTACCCATAGCCTTTCTTAAAATATCAGCTTTAGCAAAGGAAAAACCTGCAAGCTCATGGGCTATAAGCATAACTTGTTCCTGATATACAATGAGACCAAAGGTCTCCTTTAAAATTTTCTCAAGTTTTTCATGGGGATAACTCAAAGGAACAAGTCCTTTTTTCCTCCTTACATATTCTTCAGTTGCTCCTGCCTCAATTGGTCCGGGTCTATAAAGTGAAAGAATTGCAATTAAATCCTTAAATTCATCTGGTTTTAATCTTTTAAGAAGTTCCCTCATCCCCCTTGATTCCAGCTGAAAAACTCCCTGAGTTTTACCTTTTGATAGAATTTCAAAAGTTTTTTTATCATCAAGAGGCAAATTGTAAGGATCTATCTCAATCCCTTTATCTTTTAAAAGCTTACATGTATCTTCAATTACAGTTAAAGTTCTCAAGCCTAATATATCTATTTTTAAAAGTCCAACAGCTTCAAGAGAATTCATTTCATACTGGGAACAGATGGTTCCTTTTGAATCCATATAAAGAGGCACATAATCAGTTATTTCAGATGGTGCAACAACAACTCCTGCTGCATGAACTGATGCATGTCTTGCAAGTCCCTCTGCTTTTTTTGCATACTCATATATCTTCCTGTAATCTTCATTCTCATCAACAAGTTTCTTAAAAACCGGATTTTCCGAATATGATTCTTCTAAAGTTCCCTCAATACATTCTCTTGCAAGTTTATCAACAAAGGAATATTCATAACCTAATACTCTACCCATATCCCTTATTGCCTGTCTTGCCTTCATTCTCCCGAAAGTTATAATCTGGGATACATTTCTTTCTCCGTATTTTTTTCTTATATAGGATAAGACTTCATCTCTCCTTTCATCACCAAAATCTATATCCACATCAGGCGGAGATATTCTTTCAGGGTTTAAAAATCTCTCAAAAAGAAGATCATATTTTAATGGATCAATCCTCGTAACACCAAGTGAATAAAGAACAAGTGAAGAAACTGCTGAACCCCTGCCAGGACCAACAGGTATTCCTTCCCTTTTTGCGAAATCAACTATGTCCTTTATGATCAGGAAATAACCTTCAAAGTTTAATTTTTGTATTATTGAAAGTTCCTTTTCTAACCTTTCAATATACTTCTTTTTTATATCACCCTTAAAAATTTCTTCAAGCCCTTTATAACTTAAATATTTTAAATATTCAAAATTACTATCAAACTGATGTGGTATTTCAATTTTTGGTAGATAAAAATTTTCGTTGAGCTTCAAATCAATATCAACCATTTCTTCTACTTTTCTTGTATTTAAAACTGCCCTTTCATCATAACTGAAAATTTGCTTCATTTCCTTTTCACTTTTAAAATAAACTTCCTTTGTTTTAAATCTGAATCTTTCCTTATCCTTCAATGTCTTCCCTGTTTGAAGTGCAAGAATTGCTTCATGAAATTCATAATCTTCTTTATCAAGATAATGAACATCATTTGTAGCTATATACAAGAGGTCATATTTTTTGGCAAATTCGTAAAGGACCTTATTTACAATTATGTTTTCTTCCATATTTAGATCCATAAGTTCAATAATACAATTTTCTTTTCCGAATATTTCCATGTATATTTTTAGAAGATCTTCTGCCTCTTTTATCTTACCCTGTAATATTAGCTGTGGTAGTTCTCCTTTAATACAACCTGTCAGAAAGAAAAGTCCTTCAGAATTATCTTTAAGAACTTCCCTATCAATTCTTGGCTTATAATAAAATCCTTCAAGATATCCTATTGAAGATAGTTTCATTAAATTCTTATATCCCTTTAAATTTTTGGCAATTAAGGTTATGTGATTATAAGGATCATAACCTCCTGAAACCACCTTTTCCTTTCGTGATTTTGCTATATAAAGCTCAGCCCCGATTATTGGTTTTATGCCCCTTTCTTTAGCTTTTTTGTAAAACTCTATAACACCAAATAAAGCACCATGGTCTGTTATGGCACAGGCAGGCATCTTCTCTACAACACACTTATCAAGAAGCTTATCAATGGGAATTATCCCGTCAAGAAGGGAATACTCCGTATGAAGATGTAAATGAACAAAATCGCTCATTATTTTTAGCTTTTTTTATATTTTATAATATTTTAACTCTTCTACCCTCTATCTTCAACCTTCCCTCTGCATAAAGCTTAATTGCTTCAGAATAAATCTTATGTTCTTCCTTAAGGATTCTCTCAGCAAGGGCTTCAGGTGTATCATCTTCAAGCACAGGAACACATCTCTGGAGTATAATCGGACCCCCATCAACTGTCTCATCCACAAAATGAACAGTGCATCCTGCAACCTTTACTCCATACTCTAAGGCCTTTTTTTGAGCATTTAACCCTTTAAAAGCAGGAAGAAGGGAAGGATGTATATTCATTATTCTATTTCTAAACTCCCTTAAAAGTGCTCCTTTTAAAATCCTCATAAATCCTGCAAGAATTAAAAGTTCAACACCTTCTTCTTTCAGAATCCTTGCATACTCTTCTTCCTTCTCTGGGTCAAGGGTATGTTTTCTTTCTCCCGGATAAACATACAAAGCCTTTACACCGTATTCTCTTGCAATTTTTAATACAGGTGCATCCGGATTATCAGAAATTAATATTTTCATTTCACAGGGAAGATAACCAGTTTTAATATTTTTCAAAATAGCCTCTACATTGGAACCCCTACCTGAAGCAAGGGCTCCTATTTTTAAAAGCTTCATTTTACCTCAAAAAGATTTGCTAAATCTGGCTCAGTAAAAATAAATCCTGAATTTTTTAAAATTCTTACAATAGTTAAATAATTTAAATCACTAACTTCTTCAGTTTTTTTATATCTTGGAAGTTTTAATTCATAGTTTTCTAAATCTTCTTTAAGGAAATCAGCATCAAGATATTGAACACAGTAAGCAATATATAAATTCTTTGCCTCGTCAGGATTATTTTTTATGTAATCAACAGATTCATCCCATATTACTTTAAATCTCTCATATGCTCTCCTGTTATACGCAAGGGTTACCTTTGAACACAAAACACTTCCAATAACTGAACCCTCCCCAAAAAATTCCTTGAAAACATCATCAATTAAAACTTTTACATTTCTTTTCAGGAAAAATAACCTGTAAGGTTCGTAAACAAGAGCTAAACCCTCTATAATCTGAGGAAAAACTGTTTGATATTCAAAGATATTGGAAATATTTAAACCAAAGTTTTCAGAAAGTTTTTTCCCAATAAACTTTCCCTCCATTCTCTGTGAAGGATAATAAAATAAAGAATTCTTTATGTCCTTAATTTCCTTCAATTTTCCAAAACCAAAAAGGGAAGCATATACAAAATCTTCATTATCCTCAACATCCGAAATGATTTTATAGTTTTCAATCTCCTCCTTTTGCCTTATAAAGAAATCAATTGGCGAATAACCTACAACTATATCCACCTTACCCCTTTTTAATTCATCTATAACTTCCGGTAAAGAAGTCTTTATAATTTCAGCATCCACTTTTTCCTTTTCAAAAAATCCTTTTTCCTTTGCAACAAAAACCGGAAAACTAGCAGGAGAAGGGTAAAAGGCAATTTTTGTTTTAACAATTTTACCCTGTTGTATTTTAGGATACTGTATTATGTAAATCAGAATTAGAACAAGCACAATGTTTAAAATATAAAATAGTTTTTTCATATTAGGGATTTTCTTAAAGGAATAGAACCTATTTTTTTGATTTTAAATTATTTTGAAGTTAATTATCAAGTTCTTTATAATTATTTTTAAATGAAGAAAGAATTTTGCGTAATTGGTATTGGAAGGTTTGGAAAACTTCTTGTTCAAAATCTCTCAGAACTTGGTGCAAAGGTTGTAGCTGTTGATAAGGAAGAGGAAAAAATTCTTTCTATTCAGGATTTTGCTTTTGAAACTTACATAATGGATACAACAAATGAAAAAGCACTTGCCACACTTGATATAAAAGATTTTGAAGCAATTATTGTTACAATTAATAATGAAATTGAAGCAAGCATTTTAACATGCCTCTTATTAAAGGAAATGGGAGTAAAAAGAATAATAGCAAGAGCAAGGGATGAACTGCATGCAAAAATTCTTGATAAATTAGGTGTTACAAAAATAATATTCCCTGAAAAGGAAATAGCTGAAAAACTTGCTAAGAACCTTTATTCACCGGGTTTATTTGAAATTATAGAAGTTTCCGACAGCTATGTTCTTGAAGAAAGAGCTTCACTTTCTGAATTTTCAGGGAAAAAACTCTCTGAGCTAGAATTTCGAACAAAATATGGTGTAAATATAGTGGCAATAAAAAGAAAAGTTCCAGAGGTTAATGAAAAGGGGAAAACTGTCTTAAAGGAGGAACTTATAATAGGTCCAGGAGGGGATGAGGAGATAAAGGAAGGTGATGTGCTTTTTGTTTTAGGTGAAAGAAAAAAGGTTGAAGATCTATTTTCAAAATGAAAGAAGATCTTTTTGATCAAGCAAAGCTTTTAATGCTCTCGCAAAATTATAAAGAAGCAAGAGAAATTCTTGAAAAACTATACAAAGAGAATCCATCTGATCCAGATATAATATACCATCTTGCACTTTTAATGGATATTCTCAACGAAAACGAAGAAGCTATAAACCTTTATAAAAAACTTTTAGAAATTATACCTGAGCATAAGGAAGCAAAGGAAAGACTTCAAAAATTGATGGAGGATTGAAATGGAATTAATTGATTTATTAAATGAATCAAAAGGTATAGCAGAAGTAATTAAAAACTTGAAAAATTTTCTTGAAGAAAAAATTAATTCTGAAATAAATCTTATTGAACCAGAAAAAATAAAAGGTTTTCTTGAAGTAAAGGAATTGAAAAAATTATTGTTTGATAAAGAGGAAGTTATAAAAAATGGAAATATTTATATTCCTCTTCATGACAATGAGAAAATATACACAATAATTTCTTTTTCTTTAAAAGAAGATGTAAAAATAGGGGAAATAAAGAAAATACTCTATACAACATCTATTTTTATAAAAAATTATAGACTTTTTGAAGATGCCAAAAATGAAATATTTAAACTGAACTTTCTCTTCAATTTCCATAGGTCCTTAGAAGCTCAAATAAGGGAGAATATTGAAAATTCTTTAAAAGAACTATCCTATCTTTTAAATTTAAATGGAATCTATTTTAAAACTAAAAATTTTAATATAAAAATTGGAACTTTAGAAAAATTAGATGAGGAGAAAATTCAAGAAATAATTCCCCCTTTTGAAACTCACGGAGAAAGTATTATTTATGAGGAAAAAAAGTTATTTTCCTTTTCAAAAAGTAAAACAATACTTTTTGTAGATAAAGAATTTTTAAATGAAGAGGAAAAGGAATTTTTAAATTCAATCGTTAATCTATCAGAGGAGTGGTATGAAGAAAAACTCTTATTTTCATCAGACTTTTTTGAAAAAATTATCTCTTTAAACTTTAATGAATCCTTAAAGTTTTTCAAAAGTTACCTTAGTGAAAGATTTAATGTTTATGAAACAAAAGTTTTTATAAAAGAGGAAGAAAAATATAAGTCCCTTGAGGATAGAACAGAATTTAAAGAAAAAAAAGATTTTAATATCTTTGAATTAAAAACCTCTCAAGCTGAATACCTTGTTTCTTTCAAAGGAGAAAAAAGTTATATAAATCCGGTATTTCTATCCCATATATTAGATATTTTAAATTTAAAGAAAAAAACTGAAAATTTAAATAAACTTAACAGGGTATTGATGCGAATAATAGATATAGTGCCTTATCATCAAAATATTGAAGATCTCTTATACAATGTAGGTTATATAATAAAAGATGAATTAGACATTTTATATGTTGGTTTTCTTTTAAGGGAAGAAGAGGATTATTTAAGAATGAAAGTTGGAATTGGTTATGAGGATTTTGAGGAGCTCTCAAAGAGGAGACTAAAAATAGGTGTTGAGGGACTTTCAGGACATGCTGTTCAGAGAAAGGAGATTATTTACGCACCTGATGTTTCAAAAGATATAAGGTATATTCCAGCATCACCCCTTGTTAAATCAGAGGTTGTTTTGCCCTTAATTGTTGATAAAGAAGCAATTGGAGTGATGGTAATTTCTTCACCTAAGATTGATGGTTTTTCAAAGGAAGATATTGAAATTTTTGAAAGAATATCAAAATTGATTTCGAGTTTTTTGGCTTATAGAAAGGCTATAGATGAATACAAAAAGGAATTATCTATTTTAAAAGGAGAAGAAGAATTTATAGATATAATTTTAAAAAATATTCCAGTTGGTATAATTTATGCAGATAGAGACCTTTATGTTAAGAGGGTGAATTTTGCTGCAATTTATACTTTAAAGTTAAAAGAGGAGGAAATAAAGGGAAGCATTCTTTGTAGGATATTTGAAGAACACGAACCAGGAGGTTCAAATTGTATTTTTAGAAGAAGTATTGAGGAGAGAATCCCCCTTATAAAGAAAAATGTAGAAATAAAAAGAGGTGAAGAAAAAATTCCTCTTTCCCTTTCTTCAACTTTCATTTATGAAAAAGAAAGAATAAAGGGTTTTATACTTATGATTGAAGATATAAAAGAAGTGGTTGCACTTGAAGAACAGTTAAGAAGAACTGAAAGACTCTCAGCAATTGGAAGGATTGCAGCTCACATGGCACATGAGATTAAAAATCCACTTGCAAGTATATCAGTTGGTATTGAGTATATATATTCCAGTTTACAGGATGATGATCCAAAGAAAAAACATCTTGGAGTTATATTAAAGGAAATTTCAAGGCTTGATAGATTGATTAAAAACCTATTATCCTTTGCAAGGAGACCCCCTCTTAAAAGGAAAAGGATAAATATAAAAGAAATGATTGAAGAAATCGTAATTTTTTACAGTCAGGAATTCAGAGAGAAAAAAGTTGATTTTTATCTCAGTTTACCCAAATACGAGCTTATAGCCTATATTGATGAAGACCAGATGAAGGAAGTATTGGAAAATTTAATAAGAAACGCATTAGAAGCAATGCCAGAAGGAGGAAAACTTACCTTACAGGCAGGTGAAAAAACAGGAGGTATAATATTTATAAGTATAGAAGATACAGGTGTGGGAATTGAACCCTCTGAACTTGCCCATATATTTGAACCCTTTTATACAACAAAAAAGGGAGGATCCGGTTTGGGGCTTGCAATAGTCCACAGAATTATTGAGGATCACGGAGCGAAAATATATGTAGAAAGCGAAAAAGGAAAAGGAACCAAATTCTTAATTGAATTACCTAAATAAAAACTTTAAAATATATATTGTATGAAAGAAGAAAAATGGAGAATACTTGTGGTAGATGATGAAGAGACACTGGCTAATTTTATTGTAAAAAACATTACACAGGATAATCTTGATTATGAGGTGAGAGTAGCCTATAATGGCTCTGATGCTCTAAAAATAATTGAGGGGTTTTTACCTCATCTTATATTACAGGATATAAGACTACCTGATACAACGGGAATTGAAATTTTAAAGGCAGCAAAGGCTCTTGATCCTGATATTCAGGTAATTATGATGACTGCTTATGCATCTCTTGAAAGTTCAATTGAAGCCTTAAAGGCTGGTGCTTATGATTATTTAATAAAACCCTTTAAAGTTGAAACCTTAAAAAATGTTATTAAAAATGCACTGGGAAAAAGAAAATTACAGGAAGAAAATAAAAGACTTCTTAATGAATTAACTAGGTTAAACAAGGAACTTTCAATTGCAAATGAAAAATTAAAAGCTCAAAAAGCAGAAGTTGATAAAAAACTGGAAGAAAAAATTAATAAGTTATCAATTCTGCACCACTTAAGTGAGAAACTTCAATCCGAACTTTACCTTGAAAAACTTATACCCCTTATAATTGAAGGAGCAATGGAAATAGCAGGTAAAAAAGACTGTGCCTTTCTTTTAAAAGAAAACTCTTACTTTTTTGTTAAAGAAGTTTATGGTTTTGATAATTTAATTAAAAGGGATGATAAACTTAACCTTGAAACAGAAAAGGAAAGTTTCATAATTAAATATAAGGAAGGGGATATAAGAGAAATAATGATGATTCCCCTTGAAACAAATGAAGGGGTTATTGGTGCTTTAATGATCGGTAACAGGATGGAAGAGAGTTTATCAGAGTTAAAAGAAGAACTATCAATTTATGCGAATCATGTTTCAGTCTCAATTCAAAATGCCTTTCTCTTTAAAAAACTTGAAAGAAGCTATATAGAATCCCTTATGGCTCTTGTTAAAGCAACAGAGGCAAAGGATCCTTCCTTAAGAGGTCATTCACAGAGAGTATCTGAGCTTGCTGTTAAATTTGCTAAAAATTTAAATTTAAACGAAGAAGATATTAAAAATATAAGATATGCAGCACTTCTTCATGATGTTGGTAAAATTGGAATAAGGGAATATTTACTTGATAAACCTGGCACTTTAACAAGAGAAGAAATGGAAATGATGAAGGAACACATTCAAATAGGCCTTGATATACTAAAGCCTATTGCCTTTTTAAAACCTGTACTTCCCTTTATAAAATATCACCATGAAAACTGGGACGGTTCTGGTTATCCTGATGGGTTAAAGGGTGATGAGATTCCATTAGGTGCACAGATTATTTCTTTATGTGATGTTTATGATGCAATCACTCATGAAAGAAGTTATGCAGATAAATTAGATAAAAAGGAGGCAATAAAACTTTTAAGAGAATTAAAGGGATACAAATTTAAACCTGAACTTGTTGAAAAATTTATAGAAATGATGGAGGAGATTTGATGAAAAAATTAAAAATTCTTGTGGTGGAGGATGAGGGTCCTTTATCTTTTTTTGTTTCCCAGACATTAAAAGAGGAGCACGATGTAATCCTCGCAAGAACAGGAGAAGAAGCCCTTGAGAAATTTGTTCCAGGGGAGTATGATCTTATTATAACTGACATAAAATTACCAGGAATTTCAGGCCTGGAACTTTTGGCAAAAATTCAGATGCAGGACCCTGATATAAAATCAATAGTTGTTACAGCTTATGATTCTTTTGAAACAAGAGAAAAAGTTAAAAATTTAAACGCAGATGCCTTTTTACCTAAACCATTTACAGTACAGACTCTGAGAGAAGCAATTAAAAAAATATTTAAAGAATAACTCAATTGAAAAAAAAAATTTTTTATATTATAATTTATAATTAAGGGCCCGTAGCTCAACAGGCAGAGCAGCGGACTCATAATCCGTTGGTTGTAGGTTCGAGTCCTACCGGGCCCATTTATTATTTTTTGTGAATTTCTCTTTTAAAGAAGGTGAATTAATTCTTTCAGAACCAAAAATAATGGGTATTTTGAATGTAACTCCTGATTCCTTTTATGATGGTGGAAAGTATTTTGATTTAGATAAAGCTCTCGAAAGGGGTAAAGAAATTTTTGAGCAAGGTGCAGATATAATTGATATAGGAGGTGAGTCTTCAAGACCTTTCTCGGAGCCTGTTTCTCTTGAAGAAGAATTAAAAAGAGTGATACCAGTTATTGAAAGATTAAGAAAAAAAATAGATATTCCAATTTCAATAGATACAAGAAAGTCAAAGGTGGCTGAAGAAGCTTTAAAAAGAGGAGCAAATATAGTTAATGATATTTCAGGATTAAGGGATGATCCAGAAATGATTAAAGTTATAAAAAAATTTGATGCAGGTATAATAATAATGCATATAAGGGGGACACCAAAAAATATGCAGGAAAACCCATTCTATGAGGATACAATAAAAGAAATTAAAGAGGAACTTAAAGAGAAAATAGACTTTGCCTTGAAAAATGGGATTAAAAGAGAAAAAATAGTTATAGATCCAGGTATAGGTTTCGGAAAAAGGGTAATTGATAACCTTTTAATTTTGAAAAATATAGATGAATTTAAAAAGTTTGGGGTTCCTATATTAGTGGGTCATTCAAGAAAGTCCTTTATAGGGAAAATACTTGAATTAGAAAAACCTGAGGATAGATTAATAGGTACTCTTGCAGTTACTGCCTATTTATTTTTAAAAAAAGTAAACATAATAAGAGTACATGATGTACTTGAAACTAAACAAGTTTTTAGAATTTTAGAATCTATACTAAATCCTAATGGGCATTAAAAGATAAAAGTAATTATTAGCGCCTATGCCCTTTATTAAACTTGCACTTTCACTTCCAGTAATACCTATTTCTACCACATCTTCATCTATATGTCTTAAAATATCAAGCAAATAATGAGAGTTAAAACCAATTTCAATTTTATCTCCTTCATAGAAACCTTTTAACTTTTCGTATCCTTCTCCTACCTCACCTGAGACTGCCCTTATAATTAATGATTCAGGCGTAAGGGAAAATTGTACAGGATGATTAGGAGGTGTAGTAAAAACTGATAGTCTCCTTAAACTTTCTATTAAATCTTCCCTTACGATTTTTAATCTGTAAGGAGTTTCTGAGGGGACAACTGCCCTGTAATCAGGAAATTTATCATCCACAAGATTTACTATTTCATATCCATTACTGAAATTAAATTGAACTTTGGTTTCAGAGAAAAATATTTTAATTGTTTCATTTTTGTAATCTTTAAGAAAATCAAAACTCTTTGGATCTAGTAAATATTCGCCTTCTATACCTTTATTTTCAATTTCTATCTCATAGACTCCGAGTTTATGTGAATCAGAGGAAACAAAAGAAAGTTTATTCTTCTTTAAGTCCAGTAAAATATTATTTAAAAATTGTCTTGAATCATTCTTTGCTACACAGAATGAAACTTTTTCTATACCTTCTAATATTAAATTTGATGGGACCTCAATCCCTTCCTTTAAATCTATCTCCTCAATTGAGGGAAACTCTTCAGGTGGCTGAATAAAAAAACTGTATTCACCTAAGGAAGTATGAATTAAAAGCTCCCTTTCATCTCTTTTTTCTATTAAAATTTTTTCATTTTTAAGTCTTGAAGCTATTTCCTTTAATTCTTTTCCTTTTATACAAATTGCTCCTTCCTCCTCAACATCTGCCTTTCCCTTAACTTTTAAAGAAAAGTTTAAATTTGTGGAAAAAAGATTAACTTCGTTTCCCTTTGTTTCTAACTTTATGTTTTCAAGAATTGGCAATGCTGCCTTTGAAGGAATAGCATGATATACACTTTCAATCATTTTCAGAAAGTCTTCCTTTAAAATTTTAAATTTCATAATTAGTTTTATATTTTAAGGGTTTGAACCTCCTTAAATATATATTTATAATTATATTATTAAGATTGTGGAAATTTAAAATCATTAAGTGTATCTAAAAAAAATTCAATGTGGAAAAATATTGGAAAAATTAATAAAATACTTTTCCACATTTTTTCTACACTCTTTTCAACATTTTTTCAATTTCCATAATATCTTCTTTTAACTTTTCATTTTTCTGAATCTGGGATTCAATTTTGTTTATTGCATGTAAAACAGTTGTATGGTCTTTATCAAAGTATTTTGCAATTTCCACTACAGTCATATTGAAAACATTTTTCATTATAAACATGCTTACCTGCCTCGCTTGAACCAGCTCTTTTTTTTGTTTCTTTCCAGTTATTTCAGTTTTTGGAATATTGTAATATTCAGAAACCACTCTTACTACATCATCAGGCTCATTTATAGCGGCTGAAGAGAATATATCACTTAGATATTTTTGAGCCATTGGGAGAGTTATTTTTATTCTTTTAAGAGATTGTATTGCGTATAATTTTGCTATACAACTTTCAAGAAGCCTTACATTCTTCTTTACATTTCTTGCTATTAATTCTAAAACATCCTCAGAAATTTCAAGCCCCTTCTCTTCAGCCTTAAGTTTTAAAATAGCGAGCCTTGTTTCATATTCAGGAGGTTTTATATCAGTTACAAGACCCCAGGAGAATCTGTCCACAAGTCTTTCTGCTATATTATCCATTTCCCAGGGTGCTCTGTCTGCAGTGAATACTACCTGTTTTTTTTCATTATAAAAAGAGTTAAATATATGGAATAAAGCTTCCTGGGAAAATTCAGCTCCGGAGAGAAAATGAATGTCATCAATCAAAAGGACATCAAAGCTTCTTACTTTGCTTCTAAATTCATTCATTTTTCTTTTTTGAATTGCATCAACAATTTTAGATATGAGCTCCTCAGTTGTTATTAATAAAATCTTAAAGTTCTTTTTTCTTTTTAAAATATCATTACCTATAGCGTGCAGAAGATGTGTTTTTCCAAGACCAACCCCACCATAAATAAATAAAGGGTTGTACTCCTTACCAGGTGCATGAGCTACAGCCCTGGCAGTAGTATAAGCCATTTCACTATTTTTCCCTGGAACAAAATTTTCAAAAGTATAAACTGGATTTAATCCATAATGAATTCCCTCCTTTTTGATTTCTTCATCTTTGAATTTTATATTCTTGATTTCCTCAGCTTTTCCATCCCCTTTAATTTCAAAAACTAACTCAATCATTGGATAATCAAGATCTGAAAGTATTCTTTTTAACTTAGCCCCAAAAGCCTTTTCTATTATGTCCTTGGTATACTCATCAGGACAGAAAATTTTGAGCTTATGATCTTCCTCAATATCTCCACCATTTACCTTTTCAAATAACCTGAATTCCTGTTCAGAAAGCTCCTTTTTCAATTTTTCAACTATTTTTTCCCACAGGGTTTTACCTTTCATTTATTTACTCCCTTTTATTTGAGGAATTGAACCCCTTTAAATTTATTTTTAAATTTTTCCACAAAGATTTCCACATTATATTTTATAAAAATCTAACTCTCTTACAATCAGATAATTAAAATATTCAAAAAATTTCCACATGTATACTTTTGTTATTTTTTTAAAATCTTGTTGTTTTACAATTTTTTTTATTATTTTTTTCTTTAGAAAAAAAATTTTTTTATATCCACATTTCATAGATAATTATTAATGTTTTTTAGTTTAATTTGTCAATCAGATATAAAGAAGATTGAATTTTATATCTGAGATCTTTGCTTTTATTTCATTATCTTTAAGTTTAAAAACCTCTCCATCCAATTGAATGAATATTTCTTCTTTTAATTTTAGATTTATATCTTCTCTTTTAAAATAAATACACTCTGGTAAAGAAAGGTGTGTTCCCTTAATTGCATGGGGCAATTTTTTAAAAACATTTATCTTATCCATATCTTTAATAATACATATAGAAAGTTTATTATCAAAGGGAGAAGCATCTGGAAATAAATAGAAACCACCACCCAAATATTTCCCTATACCTAAACCCAGTATCAAATATTTTCCCTTTAAAACTTTCTCCCTATCTTCTATTTCCATCTCATAGGAAATTTTTCCCCTTAACTCTATAAAAAGTGAAAGAAGATACCTCAATAAACCCCTTAGAGACCTTATTTTAAGAGCTCTTTTTGCAATTTTAGCGTCAAAACCAATCCCTGCTGCGTTCACAAAAAAATATCTTTTATTTTTAGTTATTACTTCACCCGTATAGGTACTTTTAATAATTCCTCTTTTAAAAACTTCATAAAAAAAGGAAATATCCTTTTTATTTCGAAAAATTGTTTTTATAAAATCATTACCTGAACCAGAAGGAAAAAGAGAAAAAGGAATATTAAAATTTTTTGGTATATTATTTATAATGTGAAAAAGTGTTCCATCACCCCCTAAAACAATTATTTTGCTTACCTTTTTCTCCCATAACCTTAATAAATTTTCCCTAATACTTTTACCTTTTTCCAGAATTTCAATAAAATAACTATATCTATCACCTTTTAATTTTTCTTTTAACCATCTTAAAATTTTATTAGATTTTCCTGAACCTGAATAAGGGTTAAGAATTATTCCGACTCTAATCTTTTTTCTCTTCCTTTATATCCTTTTCAAAAAGTTCTTTTTTTAACTCTTTTTCAATTTCCTCAAATAGTTTTTTATCTTCTTCAAGAATTTTTCTTACATTATCTTTTCCCTGACCAAGTTGTCTCCCCTTATAAGCATACCAGGCCCCTGATTTCTGAATAATTCCTTTTTCCACAGCAAGATCAATTAATTCACTTTCTTTTGATATTCCCTTTCCATATAAAATATCAAAAGTAGCCTCTTTAAAAGGTGGTGCGAGTTTATTTTTAACAACCTTTACCTTCACCCTATTTCCTATTACTTCCTCATCTGATTTGATTGTTTCAACTTTCTTTATTTCAAGCCTTAAAGAAGCATGGAACTTTAAAGCAAGACCCCCTGGAGTTGTTTCAGGATTTCCATATAAAACTCCTATTCTATGTCTTATCTGGTTTATAAATATCGCACAGGTTTTTGATTTATTTAATACTCCTGCAAGTTTTCTCATAGCCTGGGACATAAGCCTTGCCTGAAGTCCCACATGAGCTTCTCCCATTTCACCTGTTATTTCTGCTTTTGGAACAAGGGCAGCAACTGAATCAACAACTATTAAGTCCACAGCTCCTGAACGAACAAGAGTTTCTGCAATTTCAAGAGCCTGCTCCCCTGTATCTGGTTGAGAGATCCATAATTCAGAAAGATTAACACCAAGTTTTTCAGCATAAACAGGGTCAAGAGCATGTTCAGCATCTATAAAGGCTGCAATCCCACCCTCTTTTTGAACCTCAGCAATTGCATGTAATGCAAGGGTTGTTTTTCCCGATGCCTCAGGTCCAAAAATTTCAATTATTCTTCCCCTTGGATAACCACCTATTCCAAGTGCAAGGTCAAGGGATATTGAACCCGTAGAAATTACAGGTACTTTTATTAATTCTTTCTCTCCTAATCTCATTATTGCTCCCTTACCATGAATTTTTTCTATTTGCTTTATAGCTATCTCGAGTGCTTTTTTTCTATCATCCTTCATAATTATTCCTCAAATTTTTTAAATAAAAGGGAACAGTTATGCCCCCCGAAACCAAAAGAATTTGAGAGAGCATACCTTATATCTACTTCTCTTGAACCCTCTTTAACATAATCAAGATCACATTCAGGATCAGGAACTTCAAGGTTAATTGTAGGGTGGACCTTTTTGTGATAAATTGAAAGGGCAGTAACAGCTGCTTCAAGGGCACCTGCTCCGCCTAATAAATGTCCTAACATACTCTTTGTTGAATTTATAGGCACCTTATATGCTCTTTCTCCCATGAGTTTCTTGATCGCAAGGGTCTCAGCTACATCACCTCTTGGTGTTGCTGTTCCATGAGCATTTATATAATCTATTTCTTCCGGATTTACTTTTCCATCCTCACAGGCCATCTTCATGGCTCTATAAGCTCCCTCTCCATCAGTACAAGGGGCTGTGATATGGAATGCATCTGCTGTTGCTCCATAGCCTATTAGTTCTGCATAAATTCTTGCTCCCCTTTTTATAGCACTTTCCTTTTCCTCAAGTATTAGAACAGCACATCCTTCACCCATAACAAAACCATCTCTTAATTTATCAAAAGGTCTTGAAGCTTTTTCTGGCTCATCGTTTCTTGTTGATAGTGCCTTCATATTTCCGAATCCAGCTACAGCTATTGGGGTTATAGGAGCTTCTGCACCTCCTACTACCATTGCTTTGGCATAACCCTTTTCTATTATTAACTTTGCCTCACCGAGAGCATGAGCACTTGAAGCACAAGCGGAAACAACACAAAAATTAGGACCTTTAAAACCATATTTTATTGAAATTACACCAGAAGCCATATCAGGTATCATCATGGGAACAAGAAAAGGAGAGACCCATTTTGCCCCTTTTTGCACCATTTTCTTGATTTCCTCCTCAAGGGTAATAATTCCACCAATCCCTGAAGAAATTATAACACCAACTTCTTCACCTTTATAAGGAAATCCCTTATCCCATCCAGCATCTTTAAGTGCCTCCTCTACAACATAAAGAGAATAAATTACAAAAAGATCCTGTCTTTTTATTTCCTTTGGAGAAAGTCTATCTGTTGGATCAAAATTTTTTATTTCAGCTGCAATTTTTGATGAGAAATCAGAAACATCAAATTTTTCAATAAATTTTACTCCACTTTTCCCTTTAAGTAAATTATTGAAATTTTCCTCTTTTGTTTTACCAAGGGATGTGAGAATACCTATCCCTGTTACAACAGCCCTTTTCATGTTTTTAATTTATTTTCAATATACTCAACTGCATCCTTAACTGTTCTTATCTTTTCTGCATCTTCATCCGGTATCTCAATACCAAATTTTTCTTCTATTTTCATTACAAGTTCCACAACATCAAGAGAATCTGCTCCCAGATCCTCCTGAAATCTTGCTTCCAATGTTACCTGCTCTGGTGTTACATTCAGTTCTTCCACAATTATATCCCTTAAAGTGTTAAAAACATCCATTAAATAACCTCCTTTTAACCAAAGGAATTGAACCTGTTGAAAAAAAATTATAATTTTATTAAAATATAAAAAGCAAATTAAACTTTGCCGGGGTGACGGAACCGGTAGACGTAGGGGACTTAAAATCCCCTGGGGGAAACCCCGTGCGGGTTCGAGTCCCGCCCCCGGCATAAATTTTTTATGAGCTCAAGAAAAATTTTTACACTTAGAAATATTATTGCTGTAATACTTGCAGGAGCACTCGGTGATATAATGGGAGTTATCTTAAAATATTTTTTACCACAGTCTCCTGCAAGAGAAGCAATACTTTATAATGCCAAGGTTGGAATAGAAGAAATAAAATTAAATCTAATGATAATTAACTTAAAATTTGGATTTGTATTCACAATTAACCTATTAACCTTTGTCCTAATTTTCCTTATGATTTACTTACTCCAGAAAATTTGAGAGATACCTCTTTTATTTTACTCGGAGCAGGAAAAGGAAAAAGATTTGGAAAACCCAAAATCTCTTTAAAACTCAATAATAAACCACTTTACCTTTTTCTTATAAATAAACTTTCTAATTTAAAATTCATAGGTGAAATTATCCTTGTGTGTCCCAAACAGTTTGTAAAAGATATAAAGAAAGAAATTGAGAAAGAAAATTATAAATTAAAAATTAAAGTGGTAGAAGGTGGTAAAACAAGGTGTTTAAGTATGGAAAAGGGTGTTAAAAATGCCTCTTATAATTATGTTTTTATACATGACCTTGCCCGTCCCTTTTTTTCTTTAAAACTTTTAAGTAAAATGAGAGAAAAACTTTCTGAAAAAGAAATAATTGTTCCCTTTTATAATCCATCTGATACTGTTTTTTATGAAAATGAGAAAATTGAAAGAGAGAAGATTAAATTAATTCACACCCCACAGGCAACAAAAAAAGATTTAATTTTAAAAGCTCTTCAAAAAACTAAAAGAAGGGATTTCCCTGATGAAAGCACTCTTTTGAAAGAAGTTTTAAATATAAGTCCCTTTTTTATAAAAGATTCTTTTTTTAACTTTAAAATTACCTTTGATGAAGATCTGATAAATATGCAAGAATTCCTTAATTTATTTTCCTTTAAAATAGGTTTCGGGTTTGATTCCCATAAATTGGTAAAAGGTAAAGGTTCCCTCTATATAGGTGGTCTAAGTGTTAAAAGGGGAATTTTTGCTCTTGGACACTCTGATGGTGATGCTCTTATTCATTCCCTATGTGATGCTTTACTTGGTGTTTTGGGAAAAGGAGATATAGGCGATTTTTTTCCTGATAAAGATGAAAGATGGAAGGGTAAAAGTTCAAAAATCTTCTTAAAAAAAATAATGAATCTTTTTAAAAATGAGGGTTACGATATTATTAATGTAGATATAACTATACTTCTTGATGAGCCCAAATTGGGTGAAAAAAAGAAAAAGATAAGGGAAAACCTTGCAAAAATTATGAAGATTGAACCCGGAAGGATAAATATAAAAGCAAAAACAACAGAAGGTCTTTTTAAAAATTTTATTTTTTCCTACACAGTCCTTACAGCAAAATCCACTATTTAAAAATTTAAGGTTAAAATTCCCTCCTTGGTTGAATAAAAGATTTTTTCACCTACTTTAATATAAAAATTAATTCCGGTCTTGGCAATTTTTTCTAATATTTCTCTTAATTCCTTAAATTCTTTCTCATCAAGTATAAGATCAGGTTCAGGGATAAAGTTCTTTAAATCACCTGATAATATTTTTATGTTCTTGATTAAAGGTTCAATATTTTCTTCTTTTATTCTAAATCCGCAGGCAAAGGGATGCCCCCCAAATTCTTCAAATAAAAAGGAGATTTCCCTTAATAACTTCAAAACAGAAAGAGGCGGTTTTGATCTCGCTTCACCTATCCATTCATTATTTTTTCTTGTTATGCATATTGAAGGAAAATTATTTTCCTTTAAAAATCTTCCTGCTATCCATCCTGCATATCTTGGATTTATTTTTTTTGATATAATAAAGTTTATGTTATTTTCAGTATAAATTGAATTTTTTGAAATAAAAAGAGATTCTTCAAAATTTCTTTGCTCTTCAATATAAGTTGAAATTATTTCTCTCATTATTTTCTTTTTTCCTAAAACCTCAGTTTCTCTTAAAAAATCTAAAATTAAGTGAGTACCATTCCTTGCAGGAATAAGGGGGATAATCTTTGATATTTCCTTGAACTGGGGAGGTTTCATATTTACCTCATTAAAAATTTTATAAATTTCAGTTTCTGGGAAAATGGTTTCACTTTTATTTAAAACATACTGGTTTACTGAGCAAATAGGAACTTTATCTGACAAAACAGAGAGTCCTGATAGATAAACAAAATCAAAAAATTTCTTTTCTTTCCATAAATTTTCTTCAAATTTTTTAAAAAGCAAAATAAAAACCAAAACACCATTAGATAAAAAGGGAAACCCTTTTCCCTTAAAAGGATGTATTAAATTTTCCTCTTCAAAATTACCTTCAAAATGATGGTCAATAACAAAAACATCAAAGCCAAGTTCTCTTAAGTGTTTAATCTCCATTATGTTTGAAAGACCGCAATCAACCGTTATTAAAAAATCAAAATTTTCACTTTTTAACCTTTCAATAACACTGTCAGATATTCCGTATGATTCATTTTCCCTTGAGGGTAGGTAAGGATTAAAGTTGAGTTCCATTTCTTTAAGTAAAATTTCTATCCCTAAAAGAGATGCTATACCATCCACATCCTCATGCCCTATAACAAGTAATTTTTCACCAATTTCACTTTTTTCTTTTAAAATTTCAAAGAATCTTTCTATATTTTCATATTCATAGAAACTCGGCTCAAGGTCAGGTGATAATAATTTTGGATTTTCTATTAACCTTTTTATTAGATCATTTCCTTCCATTTTTTTAATATTTTAAGACTTGTTTTTTCCCAAGTAAAGTTTTTTGCGATTTCGTAACCTTTAAGAACTTTGTTTTTAATATTCTCCTCACTTTCTTGAATAAAATTAATTATACCCTCTTTTATAGAGTTTTTATCAAATCCCTTTAAATAAAAAATACTATCTTGAGCAAACTCTTTAAAAACCGGAAGAGGTGTTGCTATTACAGGTTTTTTTGAAATCATTGCTTCAAGAACAGGAAGACCAAAACCTTCACAGAAGCTCGGGTAAATGAGGCTAGTACAATTTTTATATAGAAAAAATATTTCTTCCTGAGTTAAATTTCTTTTTAACCAGATTACATTACCACCTATTTCTCTTTCAATTTCTTCAAAACCAAATCCCCTTTCACCTGCTAATAAAAGGTAAAATTCTTTTAAACTCAATTCTTTAAAAGCTTTAATAAGATTAATAAGATTTTTTCTCTTTTGAACCGTTCCTACAAATAAAAAGAATTTTTCAGGAACATCAAAGGTTTTTTTTATATTTTCAGGAATTTTAACTCCAGGATAAACAATTTCTATTTTATTTTCAAATCCGTAAAATTTTTTTATATTTTCTTTTGTAAATTCTGATGGAACAAAAATAACATCTGATTTTAAAAGAGCTCTTTTTACTTTTTTCCTTGCGAGTTTTATTGAATTAGAAGGAAATAAAGAAGGCTCTGTTTCAAAACATATATCATGAATTATTGTGCTTATAATCTTAAATTTTTTTAAAAAAGGTATTCTCCCATCCGGCCCTAAATAAACATCTCCTTTAGAGAAAATTAATCTTATAAAAGGTTTTTTTATTTCAATTACCTCTTCTCCCATTTTTTTAAATTCCTTTATAAGATTCAAAGTAAAAACCTGAATTCCAGAAAAGGTGTATCTTAAAGGAGTTATATCAATAAAAATTTTCATTTTTAATAAGGAAATTTTTTAAGTTTTTTTCTAATTTTTATTAAGAATTCAATCCAAAAATTTTGAATTAATTTTTTAAATTTTAAAATTTTAAGAAAATCTTTAAGAACAAAGTATTTTCTGAAAGGTTTTTTAGTCTTTAAATAGTAAAAATCAAAATAACTGATCTTTCCTTTATCTTTTTCTTCCTTAATTTTACCCAAAAAATCTATTACCCTTTTAAGATAACTATGCTCCTTCAAAACTTTTTCCTTTCCCCTTTTTCTCTTTTCTTCCCATTCTTCTTTATTTTCTAAATAAAATTCTATTTTTCTAAAAATATCTTTTTTGTTTTTGTAAATAACTATTTCCTCTTCATTAAAAATTTCTTCAAGGTGTTTTATATAGGGAGAAAATAAAAGACAGCCACAGGCAGGAACTTCAAAGGTTCTCATATTTATATCCTTTCTAACAGGTAAATTAAAACCTATTTTTCCCTTACTCTGCATTTTTGCCATTTCTTCAAGATATATCTTTTCCATTACCTTTAACTTTATTCCTTTAAAATTTTTTTCGATTTCTTTTAAAAATTTTTCCCTTTCTTTATTTAGGTGACCTATAAAAACAATATCATACTCTTTTTCATTAAACCATTCTTTATGTATTTCAGGATCACAGGCAAGGGGTAAAAAAAGGGGAGTTAATCCATATTTCTTAAACCATGGGATAAGGGATTTTTGTGCCACAAAAACATAATCAAAGAGTTTAGCAAAATTTTTATGCCAGATAAAATTTAAGTGGTTATCAATGAGCCAGCATGCCTTTTTAACCTTTGCCTCATTTATATCCTCAATCCAGAAACCATTTCCAGGATCTGTTTCAACATAAATAAATAAATCAGGTTCAAATATTTCTTTGAATATTTTTTTTAAAAATATTTTTCTTGAATTTATAAAATAATCTGTTCCCTCGTCATATGACACAAAGATTGTATCAGGGTTTATTCTTTTGAGATACTTATAAAAATAACTAACAGTAGCATAGGGTTTATACCCTGAATAAAGAATTATTTTCATCTTCACTTAAGGAAATTCCAATAAAATAAAAAAGTGGTAAAAAAATTTCCTCAGCAAAAATGTTTATTTCAAAAAAGCCATGAATAAGAAAGGCTAAAAGATTTGTAAAGGTTAAAAAAGATAGAATTGTTTTTTTTGAATATAAAGTTTTTAAAAGATAAAAATAAATGAAATATAAAATTAAAAAACCTATAATTCCAAAATAAAAAATTATTTGAAGAAAACTGTTATGAAAGTGGTTCATTTCTCTTAAAATTTTAACGCTATCTTCTTTATATTTTTTTTTATCAATAGTTTTAATCCATTTTTCTGTGTAGACTCTTCCATATCCGAAAATTGGTTTTTTAAAAAAGAATTCAGGAAAAGCCTTTATTAAAAGAGTTCTTTTTTTTATACTTTCCTTTCTTAATCCAATTTTTCTTATATTAAGAGGATTTTTTATTAAAAATAGAATCAGAAATAAAGTAAAAATTAAAAAAATTGGTAAAATTAGTTTTTTCTTTAATTTAAAAATTAAAATTATTGAGGAAATAAAAAGAGAAAAAAGGGCTCCCCTTGAATCTGTTAATATCAAAGCTGTTATAAGCAAAAAAAAGGAAAATAGATAAAAAACTTTTCCTTTTTTCCTTGAAGTTAAGAGAAACCCCATTGAAAATATAATGGGAATAATTAAAAAGCCTGAATAGGTTAAATGATGAAGAAAAAAACCGTGAGCCCTAATTTCATCACCTTTTCCCTTTAGAATTTGAAAGAAGGAATAGAAAGCACTTAAAAGGGAAAATAAAATAAAAATTTTTAAAATTCTTTCCCTTTTTTTATATCCCTGAAAAATAAATATAGTGGAAGGAATTGCAAGGTAAAATAAAAATTCCCGGATTTTTTTCAAGCTGTATAGGGGATTATAGGAAAAAATAGAAGAAAATATATAGGAAATAAAAAAAAGAAAAAGAAGAATATAAAAGATCCTGTATTTTTTTGAGAAGTTTAAAAATTCCTTAAATTTTAAAACTGGAGATATTATAAGAAGAATAAACAAAACTGATGAAACTGAAACAGACAAGGGAAAGAAAATGGGAGGTACAAGGGAAAAAAATTCTGCAAGGATTTTCATTTTGAAATTATAAAAATTTAGAATAATAAAATGCATTTTAAATTAATTTATTTGGTTCTTTCCTACCTTTCAGGTTCTGTTCCATACGGATTTATATTTGTTAAAATTTTCAAGGGTGAGGATATTAGAAAATTCGGAAGCGGTAATATAGGTGCTACAAATGTTCTCAGGTTTGATAAAAAGCTCGGTATTTTAACACTATTTTTTGATTTAAGTAAAGCCTTTTTCCCAACCTTTTTTGCCTTAAAACTTTTTTCCTTTGATTTTGCAAGTTTAGTTGCCTTTTTAACTGTTTTGGGTCATATAACCTCTCCTTTTTTTTTATTTAAAGGTGGAAAGGGTGTTGCAACTTTATTTGGAGCCTTTTTAGCTTTAATTCCCTTTCCTATATTAATAGGTGCTATAGTTTTTGTTGCAGTTATTCTTCTATTCAGAATGGTTTCCCTTGGCTCCCTTTCTGCCTCTCTTACTATTTTAATTGTAAGTATATTTGTTGAAAGCTACCCTCTTTACTTTGATATTTTACTTTTTATAACAGTATTTTTTATTTTCTTTACTCACAGGTCAAATATTAAAAGAATAATTGAGGGTAAGGAGAGAAAAATTAGTTTTAGGTGAATCCTTATAAGAATTTTATTATTGGAATTGAAGATTTTGAGGAAGGATTTGAAATTGTTAAAAACATAAAACCCTTTGCTATTTTTTTAAAAAGCTGTTTTAGAAATAAGGATTTAAAAGAAATTAAGGAATTTTTAAGGGATGTAAAAAATTTTGCTCAATACGATTTAAAAATTGCCACAGACCAAGAAGGTGGATATGCTTCATGGATTCTTGATGGTTTTCCTTCACCTAAGGAATGGAGCAAAATGCCTTTTATAGAGTATGAAAAAGATGTTAGAGAAATGGCAAGGAAAATGAAAGATCTGGGTATTGATATAAATTTTGCTCCATGTGTTGATATTTGTTTTGATAGTGAAAATGAAGTTATATGTAAAAAGGGAAGAAGTTTTGGAAATGATCCTAAAATTGTGTCAGAGTATTCTCTTAAATTTTTTAGAATAATGAAAGAAGAAGGAGTTTCTTGCTGTGCTAAACATTTTATAAATCAGGCAAGAGCAAAGGAAGATCCTCACAGAGAGCTTCCTGTTTCATATTGTTTTCTTTTGGAACTTGAAAGAGATTTTTTACCCTATGAGGTTCTAATAAAAAATGGTATTGAGTATATAATGGCTGGATTTATTAAATATGAAAAAATATCAGAAGATCCTGTTTTATTTTCTGAATTTTTTTTAAAGGAAATTTTAAGAAAAAAACTTTTATTTAAAGGTAAAATAATAACTGATGATTTATTAATGGGAGGTATAAAAAAATATTATTCTTTAAGGGAAAGTATTGAATTTTCTTTAAAAGCAGGTTGTAACCTTATTTTAATTTCTAAATTTTCAGAAATCTTTTGAAAATTCTATAAGTTTAATCATAAAATTTTTCAATATGAGAAAATTTCTTTTCATTTTTCCAAGTATTCTATTTTCCCTTTCCTTATCACCAGGAGATTTTCCTTTTGCAAAGATTCTTTCAAGAGGTGAGTTTAAATTTGACATAAGGTTTCAAAAAAAAGGAGGCCTACTATTTTCCCTTGATGCTAGTATTCTTGATAAATTTTCTTTTGGTTTGAGGTATGGAGGACTTGGTATTGTAGGGGATCAAAAAGTAGAGTTTTATCCATTCCCAGGTATTAATGTATCTTATCTTCTTATTGAAGAATCTATCTATTTACCTTCTGTTTTACTCGGTATTGAAACACAGGGTTTTGATGAATATTTTGAGTTAACAGAAAGATACTTTGTTAAATCAAAGGGTATTTTCCTTGCTATTAGCAAGGATTTAAATATTTTAAGAGGATTTATTTTAAATGGAGGAATAAATAGAACCTTTGAAACAAAGGATGAAAAAAACGGAATGGATGTTTTTTCTTCCCTTATTTTAAATTTTTCCCCTGAATTTTCAATATTTTCAGAATATTCCTTTGGTTTTAATGATCCCATTCACAAAAAGGGAATTTTTAATGCTGGGGTTCTTTTTAATCTTCAGGATCAATTTTTCTTTTCTTTTTCTTTCAGAGATCTTTTATCAGATAATCATATAAGAACCTTTTCTGTTGGTTATAAGGGATACCTTTGAAAAAGCTTAAAGTCGGGGTAATTGGTGTTGGTTATCTCGGCTCAATTCATGCTAAACTATTAAAGGAAATTGAAGAAGCAGAACTTATCGGAGTTTATGATATAAGGGAGGAAAGGACAAAAGAGGTTGCAAGAGAGCTTTCAGTTTATCCTGCTAAAACTCCCTATGATCTTATGGAAAAAGTTGAGGCTATAACCTGTGCTGTTCCAACACTTAATCATTATGAAGTTGGTTTAATGGTTTTAAAGAATAATAAGCACTTATTTATGGAAAAACCTTTAACAACTAAAATGAGTGAAGCAAAAAGACTTATAAAGGAAGCGGGAAGTAGAAATTTAATTTTGCAAGTTGGATTTGTTGAAAGGTTAAATCCTGGTATTTTAAGTGTAAAAAATATAATAAAAAATCCAATGTTTATTGAGGCAGAGAGACTATCTACCTTTGTGGGAAGGGGAACAGATGTGGATGTAATCCTTGATCTTATGATTCACGATATAGATCTTCTCTTTATTTTTAAAGAATCACAAATTAAGAAAATAGATGCAGTTGGTGTGCCTGTTATAACTGATAAGATTGATATTGCAAATGTAAGGATAGAATTTGAGGATGGCTCTGTTTGTAATTTAACAGCTTCAAGGATTTCAAGGGAGCCTTTCAGAAAAATCAGGTTTTTCCAGAAGGATACATATATTTCCGTTGATTTAAAGGAAAAGGATGCACAGGTATATATAAAGAGAAATTCTCATATCTTGCCTTATCCTGTTGATGTTATAAATATCAATCCACTTAAAGAAGAATTAAAAAGTTTCGTAAGAGCTTGCTTATATAATGAAAAAGTTCTGGTTGATGGTAAAGAGGCTTTAAAAAGTTTAAAGGTTGCGCTCAGAATAAAGAAGATAATTGAAAATAACTTAAAAAGGATAAAATTTTGAAAAAGATTGGTAAATTTCTTTACAAAAATAGGGATAAAACAGGAATACCCTTTTTTATAATAATTTTATTTTTTATAAATCCTAATGTAAAAAATTTTTTTCTTTCACTTCCTCTTTTAATTTTAGGAGAGCTTTTGAGAATTTACAGTTTAATGTATGCGGGTGAATCGACAAGGGCAAAAGATCTTAAAGCTAACTTTCTTGTGACAGGTGGTCCTTATGCTTTTTTAAGAAACCCAATATATCTTGGAAATTTTTTCATATCCCTTTCTATTATGATTTTTTATAACCCTCCCTTATATTTCTTTTTGCTTTTTATCTTTCTTTTTTTCCTTCAGTATTTTCTTATAGTTCTTGAGGAAGAAAATTTTCTTGAAAAGGAATTTGGAGAGGAATATAAAAGTTATAAAAAAAATACTTACAGATTTTTTCCAAAATTAAAACCTTATTCAAAAAGAACAAAAAAGTTATATAATTTTCTTGAAGTTTTTAAATTTGAAAAATCAACCATTTTTTTAATTCTTTTTCTTATTCTTTTAGGGTTTTTAATTATTTATTTAAAATGAAAATACTTTTTGTAGCAGGTGAAATCTCAGGTGATAAGAATGCTTCTTATCTAATTGAAAAGATTTTAGAAAAAAGAAAAGATATTGAGATTTTTGCCTATGGCGGTAAAGAAATGGAGAAAAAGGGTGCTCTTCTTATAAAAGATATAACGGAAAAAGCAGTTGTTGGATTTACAGAGGCAATAAGTATAGTGAGCTTTTTTAAAAATTTACTAAAAGAAATTATATACTTTGTCAGAAAGAATGATATAAAAAAAATAGTTCTTGTTGATTTTCCTGGTTTCAATTTGGTTCTTGCAAAATATTTAAAGAAAATAGAAAGGGAAGTTTTTTACTACATTCCTCCTCAGGTCTGGGCGTGGGGATCATGGAGAATTAAGGATTTAAGAAGATATACTGACAGAGTTTTATCTACCTTTCCTTTTGAAGCAGACTTTTTAAGAAAAAAAGGGGTTCCCGCTTTTTTTGTAGGCACTCCTATTGCCGAAAGAATTAAGTGGAATTTAAATAAAGAAAAATGGATTATTTTCCTTCCGGGCTCAAGGAAAAAAGAAATAGAAAGACATATTATTGATATGATAAAAATAAGGGATTATATAGAAGAAGATTTTAAAGACTATAAGTTTTTAATATCCATTATTTATCCTGAAAAAGATATTTTAGAGAGGATAAAAAATAAGTTTGAAGTTATAGATAAGGATCCAACCCCTTATATAGAAAAATCTAAATTTGCTATAACAGTTAGTGGAACAGCTTCTCTTGAATGTGCCCTTGCGGGAACTCCCATGGTTGTGATTTATAAGGTATCAGAACTTACATATTACCTTGCCAGAATTTTAACAAAAGTTCCTTATGTGTCTCTTGTAAACATAATAAGTGGAAAGAAAATAATACCTGAATATATTCAACATATAAAACTTAAAGATATAAGAGATTTTTTAGTTTCACTTTCTAAAGATGAAAAAAAATTAGAAAGAATTTTGTGTGAACTTGAAACGATAAGAAAAATGCTCTCTAACAATGAAAAATTTAATCCAGTTTATTTGATACTAAATAACATAAATGAAAAATAGTATTTATAATGGTTTTAAAAACTAATTTTTGAAAATGTGCTTTTTCAACATTAAGACTTGACAAAAGTTTTCTTTTATGTTATAATTAAATATGAACCCGGGGGACGGAAAATCTTTAAAATTAAATAAAAAAAAGGAGGTGAAATATGAATAAAGCTGAACTTATTGACCATGTTGCCAGTAAGGCAAAAATAGCAAAAAAAGCCGCAGCAGCGGCTGTTGATGCTTTTATTGATGCAGTAAAACAAACCCTTAAAAAGGGAGAAGAGCTAAGACTTGTTGGATTTGGAACTTTTGGAGTTAAAAAGAGAAAACAGAGAAAAGGAAGAAATCCAAGAACAGGGGCAGAAATAACAATTCCTGCCCAGAAGGTTCCTTTCTTCAGACCTTCTTCAGAACTTAAAAACCTTGTAAAGAAGTAATATAATTAGAAAACCGTCCCCCGGTTCTAAAATTTTTTACTTTATTTTATTTTTCCTTATACCTTATTTAATTTCCTTGTTTTTGCCCCTTTATTTAAGAGAAATAAGATTCCTTTCTCTTTTTGTTTCAATTTTTTTGTTTTTTTATTCTCTTTTATTTTTAGAAATTTTTCCCTTATATAGGTTTTATAAAAAAATTATTAATGAGGAAAAGGTTTTATATATATTAAGATTTTCAACTCTTTCTCTTTCTGCTGTTATTTTTAACATTTCTTTTAAAAATTTTTATATTTCTCTTTTTTACCTTGTTATTTCTATTTATTATATTAAGAAGTGAAAAAAATTCCCTTTTTTGTAATTGTAGGAAGGGTTAATGTAGGAAAGAGCACCCTTTTTAATTCAATAGTTGGCAAAAATATAGCTGTAACCCACAGGTTACCTGGAATTACAAGGGATGTTTTGAGAAAGAGAGTTTTATATGATGGAAATATTTTTGAGATTTGTGATACAGGTGGTCTTTTTGGTCCTGAGGATGAGTTAAAAGAAGAGGTAAAGTCAAAGGTTTTCAAAATAATAGATGAGGCTGACCTTTATCTCTTTGTAGTTGACGCCAAGGAGGGTTTGACAGAGGGAGATAAAGAGATCATGAATTTGCTGAGAACTAAAAATAAACCGATCTATCTTATCATAAATAAAATTGATGTTAAAGATAAAAAAATTCTTGATTTTTATGAACTTTCAATACCTGAAGAGAAAATTTTTAAAATATCAGCCACTCAAAAGTGGGGTATTTCTGAGATAATTGAAAGCCTAATTAAAGATTTCCCCTTTAAGGTAACCGAAGAGAAAAGGATTCCTGTAACAATAATTGGAAGACCCAATGTGGGTAAGTCCTCACTCTTAAATTCCCTTATAGGAGAAGATTATGCGATTGTATCACCTGTTCCAGGAACAACAAGGGATCCTGTTGAAGCTTTTAAAGATGAATTTATATTTATTGATACTGCAGGAATTAGAAAAAAATTTAATAATGATCTTGAATATTTTTCCTATATAAAAACATCTCACTCTATTGATTACTCATTAATTGTTATATTTGTGATAGATATCCGTGAACCCTTTACAAAAATTGAAAGAAAAATTTTCTCATTAATTGAGGAAAAGGGTAAAGGTATAATTATTGCTTTAAACAAGATTGATCTTTTAAAAGAAAAAGAGGTTGAAAAAATTTATAAGGATTTGAAGGAAATCTATCCTTATATTTCTTATGTTCCAATAATCCTCGTTTCTGCAAAAGAAAAGCTCGGTATTGAAACCCTTTATTTAACTATAAGAAGTGTCTGGAAAGAGATGAATAAAGTAATTAAAAAATCGCTTCTTAAAAAATTTTTGTCAAAAGTTGTGAAAGAAAATTCCCCTCCTTTTTTTATTAAGGATATAAGAGAGAAAAGCAAAATTCCGAGAGTTTATGAAGTTATTTCAGAGGATTATTTACCAACTTATTATATAAGATATATAAAAAATCAGATGAGGAAAGATTTTGGGTTAATGGGGGTTCCTTTAAAAATTTTGAATACTCTATATTGAAAATTAATAATTTTTAATAATAAAATTAAAGATTAATGGAATCTAATCTGGCTGAAATTGCCTTCCATCTTGTAGCCCAGATCTCTGTAATAATATTTTTTGCCAAAATAGGTGGAGAAATTTTTGAAAGATTTTTTAAACAACCTGCTGTTCTTGGTGAACTTTTAGCAGGAGTCTTAATAAGTCCCTTTTTTTTGGGTAAGCACATAAATTTACCTCACGCATCTCCCCTCTTTCCCTTGGTTAATTCAAATATACTTGGTATATCACCTGAACTTTACTCCCTTGCCCAGGTTTCTGTAATAATACTTCTTTTTATTTCAGGAGTTGAGACAGAACTTTCTCTTTTCTTAAGATATTCCTTGCCTGCCTTTATAGTAGCAGTAGGTGGAGTTATTTTTCCTTTTTTCCTTGGTAACCTTTTTACAATCTGGTTTGGTTTTGCTGATTCCTTCATGAGTCCGGAGAGTCTTTTTATGGGTGCAATTTTAACAGCCACATCCGTTGGAATAACCGCAAGAATTTTATCTGATCTTGGGAAGATTAATACTCCTGAGGGTGTTACAATACTTGCAGCTGCTGTTGTAGATGATGTTCTGGGTATTTTGGTTCTTACCATTGTAATCAGCATAATAGATATGGGTCATGTTTCAATAAATAAAGCAATCTTTATTACCTTTAAAGCTATATCAATCTGGTTTATAATTCTTATTATTGGTATATTTATTGCCAAACCCCTAACAAAAATTTTAAAAAAACTTAAATCTGAAGGAGCATGGCTTTCTATAATACTTGCTCTTACTTATTTTGCTTCTTATCTTGCTGAATCCTTTGGTCTTGCTATGATAATTGGAGCTTATGCAATGGGTCTTGCTTTTTCAACTACAGAATTGAAGGAAGAAATTATTGAAGATTTAAAAGGTGCTTACCATTTTCTTGTACCTATATTCTTTGTTGTTATGGGTATGCTTGTTGATTTAAATGCAATGGGGAAATCAATTTTATTTGGTATTGTAATTACATTTATCGCAATTATAACAAAGATTTTTGGTTGTGGAATCCCTGCTCTATTAATAAGATTCAATTTTATAGGAGCATTAAGGGTTGGATCAGGTATGATACCGAGGGGTGAAGTAGCACTGATTGTTGCTGGAGTTGCTCTTGCAAGGGGTGCTATAACTCATGATATTTACGGAGTTAGTATAATGGTAACAGCAATTACAACTTTTCTTGCCCCGATTTTACTTGTTCCTATTTTAAAAATAAAAAAAGAAGGAATAAGATGAAAGAATTAAAATTTAAAGGAAAGGATAATTTTATATCAGGTTTTTTTGAAGTTTTTAAGAATAATTTAGAAAATAGAGGATTCAAAAAAATTCTTGATACACATACTGAAAAGGAAAAGATAATTGAATATGAGAAGAAAAAAGATAAAATTGTTGTGGAAATAAAAGATATAGAACCTTTTGAATCAGAATTAAAAATATCTGGGGAAAATATTGATTTTATTATTTATGAATCTCTTAAAGTTTATATTAAAGAAAATATTTTACCAATTATAAGGTTTATCAATTTTGAAAAGGCAAAAAAATTTGAAGATTTTATAGACAGTCTATGATTTATTTTATTATATTAAGAAAAGGAAAGCAAGGAGAAGAAATTAATAAAATATCAATTTTAAAGTACATTTTAAGGAGGGGTTTTAATGTTTTTTTTAAAAAATATATTGGGTTAAATTCCCTATAAACAATTTTTTAAAAATGGCTGGATTAAAGGAAGCAAAATATATATGGATGAATGGTAAATTTGTGCCATGGAAAGATGCAAAGATCCATGTATTAACACATGCTCTTCATTATGCCTCTTCTGTCTTTGAAGGAATAAGGTGTTATAAAACAAAAAAAGGCTCATTTATTTTCAGATTAAGGGAACATATTAGGAGACTTTTTGATTCTGCTAAAATATACAGAATGGAAATACCTTACTCCATGGAAGAAATCATGAATGCCTGTAAAGAGACAGTTATTAAAAATGATTTATCTGAATGTTATATAAGACCAATTGTTTATAGGGGGTATCATTCCCTGGGTGTTAACCCTATTGATTGTCCTGTGGAAGTTGCCATTGCAGTGTGGGAATGGGGTAAATATTTAGGTCCTGAAGCCCTTGAAAAAGGTGTTGATGTTATGGTCTCTTCATGGACAAGAATAGCACCAAATACTGTTCCACCTCTTGCGAAAGCTTCTGGAAATTATGCAAATGGACAGCTCATTAAAATGGAAGCGGTTCTTTATGGATTTTCAGAAGGAATTGCTCTTGATGCAATGGGATTTGTTTCAGAAGGTTCAGGGGAAAATATATTTGCAGTAAGGGATGGAATAATTTATACTCCTTTTCTTGATGCCTGCATTTTACCGGGTATAACAAGGGATACAGTAATAAGACTTGCTCGTGATGCTGGTTATGAAGTTAGAGAAGTTATGTTACCGAGAGAATTTCTTTATATAGCTGATGAAGTTTTCTTTACAGGAACTGCTGCAGAGATTACACCCATAAGAAGTATTGATAAAATGATAATAGGTAAAGGTGAAAGAGGTCCTGTAACAAAGCATCTTCAAGAACTATTTTTCAGTTATGTAAATGGCGAGATAGAGGATAAATACGGATGGCTGACGCCTTTAAAATAAAAATTGCTATTGGTGCTGATCACAGGGGTTTCAAAATAAAAGAAATTATAAAAAAAATTTTAGAGGAAAAAGACTTTGAAGTAATTGATCTCGGAAGTTTTTCAGAAGAATCATCTGATTATCCTGACTTCGCAATAAGAGTCGGAGAAGAAATAAAGGGAGGTAAAGCTCATTTTGGAATCCTCATATGTATGACAGGAATCGGAATGATGATTGCTGCTAATAAGGTGAAGGGAATAAGAGCTGCTTTATGCAGGGATGAAGAAGATGCCTATCTTGCAAGAGCTCATAATGATGCAAATGTTTTAGCTCTCGGCTCAAAGAATTTTAAAGATGAGGAGGAATTAAAAAGGATTGTCCTTAAATTTGTTGAGACTCCTTTTGAAGGTGGAAGACACGAGAGAAGAATTAAAAAAATTTTGGATTATGAAAATTGTCCCACTGGGAGCAGATAGTCTTGGAACAAGGTCTTTTGCTCTTTTCATTGAAACTGGTGATTTAAAAATTATAGTTGACCCATCCTGTGCCCTTGCACCGAGAAGAAATAATTATCCCCCTTCCCCCCTTGAAATTAAAAAGTTAAATGAAACCTACAGAAAAATAAGAGAGCATGTTAAAGAGAGTGATATTGTGATAATTACCCATTATCATAATGACCATTTTCCCTTTTTTGATACAGATATTTTTATAAATAAAAGACTTTTTATAAAAGATTATAAAAGAGATATGAATCATATGCAGATTATCCGTGCAAAAAGATTTATAGAAGATTTAGAAAAAAAAGCTATTAAATATTTTTTTGCTGATTCAAAGGATTTTATTTTTGGAAAAACAAAAATTACTTTTTCGGGTGGACTTTGGCATGGTAAAGAAAAAAAACAAGGTAAAGTTATAGGTTTTTTTTTAGAGGAAGAGGAAAAATTTTTCTATTCCTCGGACACACAGGGTTTATGGGATTTAACATTAAAAGATTTTTTAAGGGGTAAAAGACTTGATTATTTTTTTCTTGATGGACCCTCCCTATATCAGAGTAAAAAAAAGGATATAGAAGAATTTATAAATGATCTATCGGATTTTTTAAAAGAAAATGAGAAAAGCAAAGTAATAATTGATCATCATTTTATTAGAGATTTAAGTTATAAGGATTACATTAAAAAATTTAAGGAAATTTTTGGTGAAAGAATTTTAACCTGTGCTATGTTTTCAGGGGAAGAGGATTCCCCTTTGGAAAGCTTAAGGAGGAAATACTATGAAGGAAAAAATTTGTAAATTAATCAAAGAACATTTAATTGACCTCACACCTTATGAGCCAGGAAAGCCAATAGAAGAGGTTAAAAGGGAGCTCGGTCTTTCTGAAGTTATAAAATTAGCATCAAATGAAAATCTTTACGGAGTTTCTCCCCTTGCTTTAAAGGCTATGAGAAAATTTTTAAAGGAAATGAATTACTATCCTGATGATACATCATATTATTTAAGAAAAAAAATTGCAAAAAAACACGATGTTAGTGAAGAGGAAGTGCTCATTGGTAATGGTTCAGTTGAGCTTCTTTACTATATTGGTTTGGCTTTTATTGATAATAAAGTTTCAGTTATTTTTAATACTGGTTCTTTCCCAATGTATAAAATAGTTTCAAAAATTTACAATGCTAAAATTATTGAAGTTCCTTTAAAAGAAGAAAATTTGGCCTGTGACCCTGTTAAAATTGCAGAAAATCTAAGAGATGATACGAAAGTTATATTTTTAGCAAATCCAAATAACCCTACTGGAACAAGTTTTTCCCATGATGAAGCTTTATATCTTTTAAAAAAGGTCAGTGAAGATACTCTTGTTATATTTGATGAAGCTTACAATCATTTTGTAGAAAGCAAAAGTTTTCCTGACAGTATGAAACTTTACAGAGAATATAAAAATCTTATAATTATAAGGACACTTTCAAAGGCTTACGGCTTGGCAGGTTTAAGGGTTGGATATATGCTTGCAAGACCAGAAATAATAAATGCCCTTTTAAAGGTAAAAATTCCATTTAATGTGAATAGATTAGCTCAAATTGCAGCTCTTTATGCTCTTGATGATGAAAAATTTTTAGAGGAATCAAGAAAAAGGATTAAAAGGGAAAAGGAATTTTTATACAAAAATTTTGATAAAATGAACCTATTTTATTTAAAATCTGATACCAATTTTATTTTTGTAAGGTTTAATATGGATGTAAGAAAAATTTATGAGGAACTTCTTAAAAGAGGTATAATAACAAGACCTTTGCCAGGGAGTATTTTCCCCAATTCTTTGAGAATTACGGTTGGAAGAAGGAAGGATAACATAAAACTTATTAAAGCCCTTCATGAAATCCTTAAGAATTAGATTCAAGAAAAAAACAAAGGCAAGACTTTTGGCTATAAATTTACTTTATAGATTTGAGCTTTTAGGAGATAATCCCCTTGAATTGGTTGAGAAAGAAAAGGTTGAAGAGACTACATTAGCAAGGGAATATTTAGAAAAAATTTTAAAAAATTTGAATGTTATAGATGATTTAATAAAAAAAAATTTAAAAAACTGGGATTTTGAAAGAATTTTACCCTATGAAAAATCAATATTGAGGTTTGGAGTGGGTGAAATACTTTTTTATCCAGATACTCCTTTAAATGTTATAATTGAAGAACTTTTAAAAATTGCCAATAGTTTTATAGATGAAAATGCGGTTAAATTTATAAACGGTGTCCTTGATAGTATTGGGAAATCTTTAAGAAAATGAGATATCTTGTAATTTCTGATATACATTCTAACTTTGAATCTTTAAGTAAGGTAATTGAAGTGGCGAAAAAAGAAGGTTATGATGAGATTCTATGCCTGGGTGATATAATAGGTTACGGAGCTGATCCAAATTTATGTACCGATTTTATAAGGGAGAATTCAAAACTCACAGTTTGTGGTAATCATGATTACTCCTTGATAAATTATGAAGAAAGAAATAACCTTAATGAGTATGCATTAAAAGCAATTGAGTGGACTGAAAAAGTTTTAACATATGAGAACAGAAAATTCATAGAAAAATTAAATTTTAAGGAAGAAGTTAATAAGGAAGTTGATATTGTTCATACAGCCCCTTCAGCTCCAGAATCCTTTGTATATATCTTTTCCCTTGAAGAGGCAATTTTTGAATTTCAAAGTATAGATAAAAGAATTACTTTCTTTGGACACTCCCACATACCTGTGATTTTTAAAAGAAAAAAAGAAGGAGAATATCAAAAATTTGGGTTTCAGGATATCTTTTATGAAGAAAAAAAAGATTTTTTTATTTTTAAATTTTCTTTAGAAAAAAATACAGATTACCTTATTAATCCAGGGAGTGTTGGTCAACCGAGAGATGGTGATCCAAGAGCTTCTTTTTTAATTTTTGATTTAGAAAAAAAAGAGATTTTTTTTTACAGGGTTTTATATGATGTTGAAAAAGCAAGAAAAAAGATAATTGATGCTGGTTTGCCACAATTTTTAGGTGATAGGCTTCTTTACGGAAGATGATTCTTTTAATTTTTTTAATTTTTGATAATTCCTTTGATAGAAGTGTAAGGGATATCTTTCAGAGGAATAGAACTCCTTTTCTTGATAAAACTTTTTTAGTTATAACAGAAAGTGCTGATAAGGAGTTTTTCCTTTTAACTCATGTTTTACTTTCCACTCTTTTTTCAGAGCATGAAAGGGATGACGCAAAACTCTCTTTTATTGGAGTAAGCTCTGTTTCCTTTTTAACCCTTTTGATTAAATACATTACAAGGAGGGAAAGACCTTCAGGTGGAAATGAAAATCCTTTTAATTCTTCTTTTCCCTCAGGCCATGCATCAGGTTCTTTTGCTTTTTCCTATATTTTATCTAAAAGGCATAAAAATTTAACTATTCCATTTTTTTTATGGTCAAGTCTTGTTGGAGTATCAAGAATATACTTGGATAGACACTGGACAACGGATGTTTTAGCAGGTTCACTTCTTGGTATTTCTTTTGGTATAATTATAATGAAATACGAAAGTAATCTATTAAAATTTAAAATTAAATAATGGATACAGGAATTCTTCTTTCTTTTTTAAAAGAAATTTCAGCAGAAACTGATCTTGAGAGGGTAAAAAGATTCCTTGATGCCTTTTTAAGGAATTTTTTTAAAGGTTATTTATCCTTTGATGTATTTATTGGTGAAAAAGAAGAGGAGATAAAGCCTTTATTCAGAAAGTATGAAAATGAAGATAAAATTAAAAATTTTCTTTTTAATTCAAAGGAGGTTTTTTTCCTTTCTGTAAAGAGTATTCCTTTTTACGAAGGTTTAAGTCCAGAATGCAATTACATTTTTTATTTTCCCTTTTATCACTTTGGAAAACTTTTTGGTTTTATATTGATTGATTTCAGGGATGATCTTTCAGAGGAGGTTTTTAATGACCTTAAAATTCTTTCCTCCTTTATAGGTCCTTTATTTTTTTCTTCCTATTTGCATAAAAAGAGGAAAGAATCAATTGAGAGGCTTGAATTGAGTTATGACCTTGTTCTGTTTTCAACAAGGGTTTTAGATGAAGATAGGCTTCTTGAGTATGTTATAAAAAATATTTACGAAAATCTTTATGATATTGAATCTTTATGTTTTTATAAGGTTAAGGGTAATGTTTTAATTCCGGTTATGTTCAGGGGTAAAAGGGAGTTTGATATTTTAAATATAGAGTTTTCCTTTCCTGGGGAGGCAATTAAGAAGATGAAGACAGTTTTAAAAGAAGGGGAACTTGCAATACTTGTTCCTACAAAGGATTTTGTTCATGGTGTTTTTTATATAAAAAGGAAAAGGGGGACTTTTGATGAAGAGGAGATTAAAACCTTTGAGATGATTTCAAATGCTTTATCTATTGCAATTGAAAATATAAATTTTATAAAGGAAATAAGGGAAAGGAAGGAAACGCTTGAAGAGGAAATCAAATATCTTGTTGAAAGAAGATCTCAGGAAGAGAAGATGGCTTTTATAGGAAAAATAACAGCAGGATTAATTCATGAACTTAAGAATTTAATTTCAGGAGTTTTGGGGGTTAGTGAAATTATAGAGTTAAGGGTTAAGGATGAAAAAATTAAAGAACTTATAAAGGCATTAAAAGAAGAAGGAGAGATAATGCACTATGTTTTAATGTCTCTACTTGAAATATCAAAGCCATTCAAACTCAATATAACCTTAAATTCTTTAAAAGAAATGGCTCAAAAAATAGTCTCAATCTCCCATTTTTTTGTTAAAGGTAAAAATATAGAGTTTTTCATAGATATACCTGATGATATAAACTTACTTTGTGATGAGATTAAGTTTGAACTTACCCTTTTAAATCTTATTAAAAATTCAATTGAAGCAATTGAAAAGGAGGGTAAAATTTTTGTTAATTTTAAAAAGAATAAGGATTTTGTTCTTGAGATTGAGGATACTGGTAAAGGAATAGAGAGTAAATATTTAGATAAAATTTTTGAGCCTTTCTTTACTACAAAGGAAAAAGGAGCAGGACTTGGACTTTCTTTTGTAAAAAAAGTAATAGAAGCTCATGGATTTACTATTTATGTTTCAAGTATAATAGGAAAAGGAACAAAATTTATGATTTATATTCCTGAGAAATTTATTAAAGGTTCAAATCCTACTAAAATTAAAGAATATGAAACCTGAAAAAAGAATTTTAATTGTAGAAGATGAAAAATTGCTCGGGATGACTCTTTATGATATACTCTTTTCAGCAACAGGAACTTTTGAAGTTGTTCTCTGTGAAACTGCTGAAGAGGGATTAGAGAAGATAAAGGAAAAAAAGTTTGACCTTATAGTTTCAGATTTAAAACTTCCCGGGCATATGAATGGGATGGATCTTCTGAAGGCTGCAAAAGAAATAAGCCCTGATACTCATCTGATTTTGATGACTGCTTATGGTTCAGATGCTGTAAGAAAGGAGGCTGAAAATATTGGTGTTGAGGCATACTTTGAAAAACCTTTTAAACTGAAAGAGTTTCTCTCAAGAGTTCTTAAAATTCTCGGGGTTGAAATAAAAAAGGAGTGAAAAATGGCACTTATAGGTGATTTAAGAGATGTAAAAATTGAAGATATCTTAAAGTTTATAAAAAGGCTTTCCAAATCCGGTAAACTGATTATAGATGGTGCCACAAGAAAAGGTGAGATATATTTTACAAAGGGAATGATTGTTGCTGTTAAGAAACAGGGAGAAAGCATAAAAAAGGAATATCTTGAACAGGAGGTTCTTGAACTTTTAAGACAGGAGGAAGGAACTTTTACCCTTGAACCAACAGAAGAACAGATGGATACTGTCTCTTTTATTGACCCAGATGAGGTTATTTTGAAATTGTAAAGGAAATTTTTACAATTGGACATTCAAACAGAAAGATAGATGAGTTTATTGACATACTTTTATTTTATAAGATTAAAAACCTCATTGATATTAGAAGATTTCCTTCATCTAAAAAATTTTTTTGGTTTAACAAAGAAAACCTTGAAAAAGAGCTTAAAAAACATAATATACTATATTTCTGGCTTGGTGAGGAGTTAGGTGGATTTAGAAGAAGAGGTTATGAAAATTATATGAATACTCAGAATTATAAGTTAGGAATTGAAAAACTTATTGATATATCAAGGGAAAGGTCATGTATTATGTGTGCTGAGAAATTATTTTTTAGATGTCACAGAAAATTTTTATCTAAGACCCTTAAAGAATTAAATTATAAAGTTATACATATAATGGATAAGAATAAATTTTTTGAATTCAAATGAAAATTTTTACAAATGGCGGGGAACTTATTGCCAAGGGAGCAATTGATGCAGGTGTAAGATTTTTTGCAGGTTACCCCATAACTCCTGCTTCTGTTATATATGAACCAATGATGAGAGATCTCCCAAAAGTGGAAGGTATAGCAGTTGGTGCCTCTGATGAAATTTCTGCAATATCTTATTGTATTGGTGCCTCTTTAAGAGGTATAAAATCAATGACTGCAACCTCAGGACCTGGATTTTCCCTTATGATAGAATCCCTTTCCTATGCTATTATGTCTGAAATTCCTATTACAATTGTTCTTGCCCAGAGACTCGGTCCTGCAACAGGTGGTGCTACAACTTCTTCACAGGGAGACCTTTTATTTTCAGCTTTTTCAAGTTCCGGTAGTTATCCATTGCCTATCATTTCTCCTTCAAGCATAGAAGAGTGTTATGAATTAATAATTCATTCTGTAAATGTTTCTGAATTTCTGAGAACACCTGTTGTTTTTTTAACAGAAAAGGAAATAACGATGACAAAAAAGAGTATAGATTTAAACTCCTTAAAAAAACCAGAAGTTTTGGAACGTAAATATTTTTCCGGAAATGGACAATTTAAGACCTATAATTTTAAAGATTTAAAGGATGTTCCTGATTTTTCACCAGTTGGAGGTAAATTCCTTACCAGGTATACAGGTAGTGCCCATGATAAAAAAGGTGAGTTAAAAAAAGATGACCCCGAGGTAATTGAAGTTCTTTATCATCTTAAAGAAAAAATATTAAAAAATATTGATAAATTTTTATTTTATGAATATTTTGAAAAAAAATCTGATATTTTAATTGTTTCTTATGGTGTAACATCTGAATCTGTAAGAGAGGTAGCAGAATCAAAAAAGGTAAGTTATTTAATTTTAAAAACTCTTTATCCCTTGAATGAAGAATTTTTAAAATCAATTTTTGGTAGATATAAGAAAATTCTTGTTGTAGAAGAGAATATAATGGGTAACCTTTACATTTTGATAAGGCATCTTTTGGGGACAAAGGGTTATTCTTTAACAAAAATAGGTTCTTTAATATCACCAGGAGAAATAAAAAATTTTCTTGAGTCAATATGAAAGATCTTTTTGAAATTATAGATAAACCGCAGAATTTTCCTTATTGCCCTGGTTGCGGGCATACTTCAATTGATATGGCTCTTGCAAGGGCAATTTTTGAACTCAATCTTGAAAAGGAAGATGTTTTAATTGTTTCAGATATAGGTTGTGTTGGCCTTGTTGATAAACTTTTTAATGTTCATACTTTACATACCTTGCATGGAAGATCAACAGCTGTTGCATCTGGTGTAAAGATGGTTGATGAAGTTCTTTTTGATAACAAATTAAAAACAATAGTTATGATAGGTGATGGAGGAGCAACAATAGGACTTCTTCATCTTGTTGAATCTGCAAAGTTAAATGTTGATATTACAGTTCTTATTCATAACAATTTTCTTTATGGAATGACAGGTGGTCAGCATTCTGGTTTAACTCCAAAAGAGTTTAAGACCTCAACCACAAGGATAGGTAACCCTTTTGAAGCTTTAAGAATTATTGATATTCTGAAAAATTCAGGTGCTTCCTTTTATGCAAGAACCTTTTCTCAGGATCCTGATTTAAAAGATATAATAAAAGAAGCTTTATCCCACAGAGGTTTTTCTGTTATTGAAGTTCTTGAATTATGTACAGGTTATGCCACGAGATATAATGATTTAAAGGGAAGTGATTTAAAGATAATTCTTGAAAATTCAGGTGGAAAAATTAAGGAAAAAATTGAAAGGGAAAGTTTTTGTTTTTTGTATAAAAATAAATTTTTTGATAAAAAGGGTGAATTTGAATTTACAGAGATTGAAGTGGAAAAGAAAATAGAGTTAAAAGATTCACTAAAAATAGTTATAGCAGGTTCAGCAGGTGAAGGGGTTCAGCTTGCTTCTTCTCTTTTATGCATTTCTGCAATTTTAGGAGGACTAAATTCCACTCAGAAAAATGATAATCCGGTTACAGTTGGAAGCGGTTTTTCTGTTTCAGAAATTATAATAAAGGACGGAGATATAAAATACACTGGCATTGAAGAGCCTGATTATCTTATTATTACCAGTATAGATGGTTTAAAAAGGGCAAAAGGTTTTATAGAGAGGTCTAAAAATATAATTATAGATGAATCTTTAACTGATAATAAAAATTTTATAAAAGTTCCAGCAAGGAAATATATAAAATTAAGAGGTGGACCCACTTACTTTTCTCTTGGTGTTCTTTTTGGAAAATTTAATCCTTTTGATTTTGAACTTTATGAGAAAGCTATTTTAAAATATGGAAAGGCTAAAGATGAGACCTTAACCTGTTTTAGAGAAGGATTAAATTTTGGAAGAAGATTATAGGGTTCTAATCCCATTAAAAAAGGGAGTTTTTATGCTTAATTTACTATTAGTAATACTATCATTCTTCACTCCCTCATGGGAGAAAGTTCCCCCTGACCTTCAGGAAAAACTCAGAAGATCTTCAGAGGATGAAGTGCTGACTGTAATAGTTCTTATGAATCCTTTTCCTGATTATGAGTATTTGAAAACTATACCTGATATAAAGACAAGAGCAGATTATCTTAAACTTCTTGCATCTGAGTCTCAGAGAGAAATTCTTAACTTTCTATCGCAGAAATCAACTTCAGATGTAGTTTTATATGAGAGCTACTGGGTATATAATGGAATAAGACTTAAAGCAAAACCAGATGTTATAAAAGAAATCTTACAGAGGGATGATGTATTAAGAGTTGAACTTGAACCCGAGGTTTTTCTTATAAAACCTGAAAAAGTGGATAATACTCTTAATCCTGAACCTTTAGCTGCTCCTTGGAATATGCAGATGGTAGGAGCTGATTCAGCCTGGGCTAATGGTTTCAGGGGTGAAGGAGTTATAATAGGGAGTATGGATTCAGGTGTTGACAGAACTCATCCTGCCTTTTCTGGTGTTACCTTTAAAGGAAGAGATTTTACATCAGATGGAAATCCCTTTTCTGATGGTTGTCAGCATGGAACTCATACGACAGGGACAGCAATAGGAGGGACAGGTAATTTTGGACCAAATGATATAGGTGTTGCGCCGAATGTTCCTACTTTTGTTATGGCAAAGATATTTGATAATAGTTGTTATGCCGGTAATATATCAGGTGGATTTCAATGGATTGCTTCTTTAAAGGCAGATTCAGGATTAAATATCAGGGCAGTTAATAATTCCTGGGGTTCCTGTACACAGACTTCACTTGCTTACTGGTCAGCAATTCAGACATGGAGATCTCTTGAAATATTCCCAGTTTTTGCTATTGGAAATAATGCTAATTGTGGAACTTCCTGTACTTCCACAGGAACAGCAGGAACACCTGGAAACTATCCAATTGTTATAGGTGTTGGCACAGTGGGTTCAGGAGCCTGTCATGATTGTGTTGGTCAGAGGGGACCTGCTCCTAATCAATCCCCCTGGAATAATCCGGCAAACTGGTTTTATCCAACATGGAATTTGTTATAGGTGTTGGAACAGTGGGTTCAGGAGCCTGTCATGATTGTGTTGGTCAGAGGGGACCTGCTCCTAATCAATCCCCCTGGAATAATCCGGCAAACTGGTTTTATCCAACATGGAATTTATTAAAGCCTGATATAGCAGCACCTGGTTCAGGGGTTAGGTCATCTGTTCCTGGTGGTGGTTATGCTACATGGGATGGTTCATCAATGGCAACTCCTCATGTTACAGGAGCCCTTGCACTTATATTTCAGGCTAATCCTACACTTACTGTTGATAGTGCTTATTCTCTGCTTGTAAATACAACTTCAAAACCTAATAACTGTGGATACAGTTATCCAAATGATAGGGTTGGATGGGGTATTGTTAATGTATGGCATGCAATAAAGACACAACTTGGGCAGCCTGTTGTTACAATAGTTTCCTGGGATACCTCAGGAACTGGTTCTGTTTGGGATCCTGGTGAAACTGTTATTATTGATTTTGTTGCCAAGAATGTTGGTCAGGATACAGCTCTTACGCTCACAGGGAAATTAAGAACTACGAGTCCCTATGTTACAGTTGTGGATTCTCTTGGTGCATGGCCTGATTTGGTTCCCAATCAGAGTGCTCCTAATACTGATAATTTTTCTGCCTATGCTGATCCTGGGGCACCTATTGGAACGAATGTGAATTTTGTTCTTTATATTTATGGGTATGATGATAATGGTAATCCTAAAACCTGGACATACTACTTTTCACTTCAAATTGGCCAACTTGGTTCTACCACTTTTGATATTCCTGCAGGAAATGCTATTTTAACAGTTTCAAATAAAGGTGGGTTTCCTTCAGCAGATGAAGGGGGGAGTATAGGTCCAGGGACAGGTTTTAAGTGGCCAAAAACTGGTGCTAATCATCTTTATTATGGCTCTTTTGCAATTGGAAACAGTTCCACTTATGTTGTTGATGCTTTTTACAATGCAAGTGATGTATTTGATAGTGATTTTGCACCAAGGGATGGTTTGTGGTGGGTGAGTCCCTTTGTGGGAGATACTATGGCAAGGTCAGGTTATGATGATTTAAGTCACGCAAGTCCTAAAAATATTTATGTAACACAATATGCTTTTGCTTTTTCTCAGACAGGTAATCCTGGGTGTGGTAATGGTGTTCTTGTTGAGCTTGATTTAATTAACAAGGGATCAAATCAGGTATCAGGGGTTTATGCTGGATTATTTATGGATTTTGATATAAATCCTTATAATCAAAATCAGGGAAATAAAGATTTAACAAGGAAACTTATTTATATGTATTATGGAAGCACTTATGTTGGTGTTTCACTTCTTGAATCTCAGGCTAATTTTATAGGTAAGTTTTTACATAATCCAACATATGTTTATCCTACTGGAAGACCGACAGAGACTGATAAGTATCAATTTCTTGCAGGACAGATTGGGAATGATCAGACTTCTGCTGCTGATGACTGGACAATTGTTGCTTCTTCAGGACCTTTTACACTTAATCCTAATGATACACAGAGGGTTGTTTTTGCCATAGTGGGAGGAAGCAGTCTAACGAATTTACAGCAGAATGTTGATGCAATCATAAACTGTTATTCTACACTTGTAAAGGAAACAAAGGTTAATTTAAAAAAGGTTCTCTTTTTGAAGGCTGAAAGAAATCCTAAAGGTATAAATATAATTTACAGCTTACCATACAACTCAAAAATTACTCTTGATATTGTTGATGTGGCAGGAAGAATAATTAAAAATATTGAGAAGGGTGAAAGGAATACAGGTTTATACTTTGTAAATCTGAAGAAAGAAGAAGTTGGAAAGGGAGTTTTCTTCCTGAGATTGAAAACCGATAAGGAAAGTCGCGTTGTTAAATTCCTTAATTACTAAAATATAAGAAAAAGAAGTTAAAAGAGAGGGGGAGGAAATTACCCTCCCCCTTCATTAAATTGAAGTTTCTTTTTATTTCTTATTATTTTCCACCAGAATCATTTGCTGCATCTATAAGAGCATATAACTATATTAAATATTTAAAAGATTTTACTGAACCTGTTGTTCTAACAAAAAAATTGCCTTCAAAAATTTTAAAAGATAATTCTTTAATAGAGGATTTGATAAATGTAAAAATAGAGAGAGTTTTTGATTACTTAATTTTTTTAAAAATGCCTTTAGGAATCAGAAATAAAGGTGGAAGGGAATTAAAAAGATATTTAAGACCATTTTATAAAAGAGCAAAAATGCTTTTAAAGGAAGAAAATTTTAAATTCATATTTGTTACAATTCCGCCCTTTGAACTTTTAAAAGTTGCTCTATCCCTAAAAAGAAGATTTAATTTACCCCTTATATGTGAGATAAGGGATCCTGCAGATTTTGAGAGCGGAAAGAAATTTAAAAAATTTATTAAAAATTCAGAAAATATAGTTGATTTATTTATAGGTTCCCATTTTTATGTTTTGAAAAGTTTTGGTATAAAGGGCTATGTTTTGCATGGAGGCATAATAGAGTTTGAAAGGAGAGCTCATGAGGGATTTAACATAATTTATACAGGAACCCTAAAAAATGCTATGGAAAGTTTTGTAAGATTTGTGAAGTTTACAGAATCTATTAATTACAATCTTTATCTTTTGGGTCCTGAGGTAAGATTAAAAGATAAAAGAATTAAAAACATTGGCTATGTGGAATATAAAAATTTAAAAAATTATTTTGAAATTGCAGATTTATTTATAATTTTTAGGGATAGTGATACTAAAAATTATATTCCTCTTAAATTTTTTGAATATTCTGGAAGTTCTGTTCCTGTTCTTGCTTATTTTAAAAATTTTTCAAATCTTTTTTCTTACCTTGAGAAATATAAAAAAGGTAAGGGTTTTGTTTGGGGAGAAGAAGATAAAATGCTAAAATTTATTGAAGATATAAAAAAAGGTAAGTTATTTTTTGAAAAAGCTTTTAAACCCTGGAAGGATGTTTCTCTTGAGCTTTTAAAGGTAATAAATGAAAAAGTTCTTAACAGGAATAACCGTTTGTTTTAATAGCAGTGAAGTTATAATTAATTTAATTAATTCCATAAGGAAAATTTTAAATAATGAAATCGAATGGATAATTGTTGATTCAGGTTCAAAGGATAAAACCCCATCAATTTTAAAAAAAATAAAAAATGTTAAAATTTTCTTATTTAAAAAAAATATTGGCTTTTCAAAAGGTAATAATTTCGCTTTTAGATTGTCTTTAGGTGAATATGTTTTTTTCTGTAACCCTGACATTTCTTTTGATAAATCTAACTTTGAAAGAATTATCTATGAATTAAAAAAATATAAACCTCTGATTTTGGTTCCCCTTTTAAGAAAAGATGATAAATATTATTATTTTTTAAGAGCCTTACCCTCTATAGAAAATATACTGAGATTCAGATGGCATAAAGGGATAATTAAAAAGGTTGAAAAAATTCAACCTGCTTTTTCTGCAATTTTTTTAAAAAGAGAAGTTTTTGAAAAACTTTTTGGTTTTGATGAAAAATTTTTTGTTTATTTTACAGATGTTGAATTTTTTAAAAGATTTTATAATAAAGGATTTAAAGTTAAGGATATTTATTTTTCAAAAAATTACTTTTCCCACAAGGGTTCATCTATTCTTTTAAGTAGAAAAAATGAATTTTTGAAAAAATTTGATTTTGCGAGAGGTTTTTTAATTTATTTTTTAAAATATGGGAATTTAATTGAAAAAAATTTTTCTATTTTTTTATTTATTTTTTTGCTTTTAAGGGCTTTTTATTATTATTTTAAATGAAGTTTTTTTCTTTTAGGAAATTAAGAATTTCTTCCTCATTCATTTTTACTGGAAAAGTTTTTAAATTAAACCTAATATAAAAAATAAGTGAATTTGTATTTTTAATTTTCTTATTAATTATCTTAAATTCATTTTCCGCTTTATCAAATTGTTTTGTATGATATAAATATAAAAAATAAGGTATTCTATAAGTTGTTTGTCTATAAATATTTTCTTTGCAAATTTCAATTGCCTTTTTGAAATATTCCTCTGTTTTCTCATATTCTTCTTTTTTAAAATAAATTTTTGCAAGAAGCATATTTTTTTCACTTTCAAGAATTTTTCTTTCTGTCTGTAAGGATAGTGCAATCTCTAAGGCTTTTTCTGTATTGCAATTTATAAGATTGTAAAAAGATTCAAAAAGATTCATATCAAAGATAATTTCAGGATCTTTATATTCCTCATAAATTTCTTTTAACTTTTCATTAATTGAGTAAGCTTCTTCAAAATTCTCCATAAAAACATAGTAATCTCTTAGAACAGTGTAATATGTATTTAAATAGTAATAACTTTTTGATTTTTCAATTGATTTTTTCATTTCATTTAATGTACTTAAAGCCTTTTCTATGTTTCCAGAATAAAAATAGCTTTGAGATAACCAGCCGAGGGTATAGGCAATTAGGTCTTCATCAGATGTGTGACTTAAGGCTTCTTTATAATTTTTTTCAGCAAGTTCATATTCTCCTTTTCTTAGATAAATTGAGGCAAGGTTTGTAAGTAATAGGGAAAGTCCTCTTTTTGATATTTTAATATTTTTTGCTATTTTTAATGCTTCTTCATAAAATTTTTCTGCTTCTTCTAAATTTTCCTTCATTGAATTAATTGCTCCGAGTAGATTATTTAAGCGATAAAGAATTCTTTTTTCGATTTTTTCTTTATAGAAAAGGCCATTATAGGCATTTTTTTCTGCTTCTTCATAATTACTTAAATAGTATAATCCGGCTCCTTTCAGATAGTAATAAACACCCAAGTATAAAGGTTCCAGTTTATTTATATCAATTTTTTCAATCTCCTTCAGAGTTTCTTCAAATTTATGTTCTAAGAGATAGATCTGTGCTCTGATTAATATTATAAGGAAGTTCTGACGGATTTCTTCTGGTAATTTATCGAGAATTGGTTCTATTTCAAGGACTCTATTTGTTTCGAGTATATCTAAGAATTTTTTATTTAAAATATCAAGAATTTTTGAATAAAATTTTAGTTTTTCAAGATAAAAGAGTGCCTGGAAAAAATCTTCCTTTTCAAGGTAATATTCAATGGCGTTGTCAAGTATCCATTTTTTTAGCAATAGTCCCTTTGGGCTTTTTTCAAGTTCCTTTTGAAGGTATTCTCTGAAAAGGGGATTTAAGTAATAGTAGTCACCAGCTTTTTCTACAAAAAGGAATTTTTTAGTTATTTCATCAATAAATTTTTCTGGTTCTTTCAATCCAAAAATTCTTTCAAGGTCTTCTTTTTTAAATCTTTCAAGACAGGAAATTCCCATAACTAAGCTTTTTTTATCTGGTTCAAGAGACATAAATTTTTCTTTTAAAATATTTTCAATATAATCTGATTCTATTTTTTCTGGTATTATATTTTTAGATAAATACTCTGATAAGAAGATTCTTGTAAAAAGTCCATGTCCGCCAGTTTTTGACAAAATTTTCTCAATATCTTTTTTTTTGAAAGTTATATTATTCTTTATTAAAAAATCAATTACTTCTTCCTCGGTTAAAAGGAGATAGTTTCTATCAATCCTTTCTGTTTGGGTTTCAAGAGGTGTTTTTATTTCTTCTCTTGTTTCTATTAAAAAGCTTATTTCAGGGTTTGAATTTATACTTATATTCCATAATAAACTTTCAGTTTCAGACCCCTTTATTTCTTCAAATCTCTCAAATATAAAAAGTTTAATTTTTTTTTCTTCTCTGAAAAAATTAATAAGTGAATTTTTCATTCCCTCTAAGCTTTCCGCTTCACCTCTTATGAATTTTTCACTAAGTCTTCTAAGGAAATAAGCTGGTTTTTCGTCTTCCTTTGTTAAAACAAATCTTTCATAAGGAATTTTTGTTTCTAAAGTAAATTTCTCTATTAATTCACTTTTTAAAAGCCCTGGTTCTCCGCAGATTATTATATATTTTTTCCCTATGCTACTCTTTAATTTATTTAATGCTTTTAAGGGAATAAGATCTTTAATTACTTCCACCTATAAATTTTATTTTTTTTGATTTAAAATTTTCAATATAAAGGTTAAAATAGGTAAAAAAATCAATATAGAAAGATATAAGTAGTTTATTTTTTCAGTATAAATAAAAATACTTTTACTTGATAAAAAATTTAAAAGAAAAAAAATTGTTTTTTTTGTTATCTCTGTAAAAATTAAAAATCTTTCTGTCAAAAATCCAAAAGGTGAAATTAAACTTATTATTCCTCCAAGTATAGATAAAAAAATAAGGGGTGAGAGAATAATATTTGATAATGGAGCAATAAGTGAAATATTTTTGAAAAAAAAGTAAATATAAGGAAAAACAAATAGCTGTGCAGAAAGTGAAACAGAAAAGGGAAGGTATAAGAAGTTTCTTAAAAAATAGTTTTTAATTTTCATTTTGTTAAAAAGGGGGAATAAAACTATTATTCCTGTTGTTGCAAGATAGGATAGATGAAAGCCTGGGTCAAAAGCGCTTTCAGGGAAAAATGTAAGGGATAAAAGTCCAGCATTTCCCAGAATAGAAAGTGGATGTACCTTTATATTTAAAGAAAAAGTTAAAAGAAAAGATACTATCATTATATAGGATCTCAAAACAGAAGGTCTTAATGGAATAATTGATGTATAAAAAGTGAGTCCTAAAACTGAAAGTATCATCGCCTTTTTAAAGTTTAGTCTTAAAAAAATAAAAAAGAAAATAAAAATAGATGCTATTATTGCCATATGAAGACCTGAAATAGCAAGAAAGTGAAGTGTTCCTGTTTTTATAAATTTTTTTAAATTTTCTTTATTTAATTTGCTTCTTTCACCTAATAAAAGGGTAAGTAAGAATTCCTTTGTTTCCGATTCAAAGTTTTTTTCTATTTTGTTTTTAAAGTATTTGTTTAAATTTTTTAGCAAAATAGGATAATTCAAATTTTTACTTTCTTTTTCATTTAAATAAAAATGCAGACTTCCAAGTGGAATAAAGGTTAAATATTTAAATGGTGAAATTAAAAATATTAAAAAAACTAAAATACTCAAAAAAAAATTTTTAATGTTTTTACCTAAAATTATTCCAGAAAAAAAGAGTATAAAGATAATAAAACTTGGGTATTTTTTAAATATTTGCATTTTTAAAAAATATATGGTATTTTATAGAGATTTATTTTAAAGGTTCAAATCCTAAAGTTTTTTAATCAAAAGGAGTTTTTAAGATGCGTCTCACAGGTCGTGTAAAGTGGTTCAACGCAAAAAAAGGATATGGATTCATTGTTCCTGACGATGGATCTGAAGAGCTTTTTGTCCATTACTCGGACATAGAGATAGATGGATTTAAAACCTTAAGACAGGGTGAAGCTGTGAGTTTTGAAAAAGTAGATTCACCAAAAGGCCCCAAGGCTGTAAAAGTAAAAAGAGCCTAAATAGAATTTTATAGTTCTATAAAGGGTGGAAAAAATTGGGTTGGTGGGTTTCCCAAATTCAGGGAAATCCACCTTCTTTTATATTGTAACAGGGAAGGAAGTAGAGAGAAATATCTATCCATTCACAACCATTGGTAAAAATGAAGGAAAGGCAGAGATTGAAGATGAGCTTTTAAAAAAACTCGCTCTTAAGGCTCAGTCAAAGGAGATAAGAAATTTTAAGATAAATGTTTATGATATTGCAGGGATAATTGAGGGTGCCCATAAAGGAGAAGGTCTTGGTAATGAGTTTCTTTCTTATATAAGAGAAGCTGATTTATTAATATTTATTTTAAGGGGTTTTAGTGATGAAAGAGTTTCTTCTTATTTAAAAGAAATAAATCCTGATAAGGAAAGAGAAATTCTTTTAATAGAACTTTCTATTTCAGATATGGAAAGAATAGAAAAAAAATTGAAAGAGAAAAATTTAAATAAGGATTTAAGGGAAAAATTAATTGAAGCAAAGGAAAAAATTGAAAAGGGTCTTGAACCAGAAGATATAAAAGATTTTCCCCTTTTAATGGCAAAGAAGAAGATTTTTGTTATAAATTCTGATGATAAAAAGAAAGATTATAAACTTGATATTAAGGATAAATATTTTATTTCTCCTTTAAAAATATATGAAGAATTAAAAGATCTAAGTGAAGAAGAAAGGGAAGAAATTTTAAAAGAATTAAAAAAAGAAGGTTTTTCTTCTCCCTTTGAAATTCTGGAATATACCTTTAATTTTCTTGGGTTTATAAGATTTTATACATTAAAGGGTGAGATTGCAAGTGCCTTTCCACTTAAAAAAGGAAAGAATGCTTATGAAGCAGCAGGTAAGATTCATAGTGATATTCAGAAGGGATTTATAAAAGTAGAAGTTGCAAACCCTTTTGACTTTCTTGAAATTCCTTCTTGGAAAGAACTTAAGGAAAAGGGAAAAATAGAGATTCACGGACCGGATTATATTGTTAAGGATAGAGATATTCTTGAATTTAAGTTTAGTTCAACTGTATAATTAACTTTTAAACTTGTCTCAGGACCCGTAGGTAAAAATTACGGGTTCCATACCCAACCTGAGACATTTTAAACAAAAGGAGGAAAAATTGCGAGAGTATGAAATGATGTTTATTTTAGACCCTGAACTGGATGTTGAGAAAAGAAAGGAAATCTATAATAAATTGGAAAATCTTATAAAGGAAAATGGTGGAGAAATTTTAAAGGTGGATGACTGGGGAATCAGGGAGTTTGCTTATCCTATAAGGCATAAAAATTCCGGTTTTTACAGTGTATGGGAATTTAAATCAGGTCCAGAGCTTCCCATTTTTTTAAGAAATCAGATTCGTCTGATTAGAGAAATATTTCGTGTAATGATATTGAGAAAGGAAAATGTAAAATCTTTTAAAGGAAAGAAGGAGGTGGAAGTTGGCTGATATAAAGATTCCGAATATGAATTTAGTAATTCTTTCAGGGAGACTTGTCCAGAGTCCTGAAATAAGATTTACCCCTCAGGGTAGGGCAATATCAAGATTTAGGCTTGCTTCTACTAGACCTTACAGAGATCCTTCAACAGGTGATTGGAAAGAGGATACTCTTTTTATAAATGTAGTAACCTTTGGTGCGCTTGCTGAAAGAGTAAACCAGAAACTTTCTAAAGGTTCACCTGTTTTTATTGAAGGTAGATTACAATCAAGAACCTTTGAGACTCAAAATGGTGAAAAAAGGAGTGTTGTTGAAGTTGTTGGTTTAAGGGTTCAATTTTTAGAAAAGGAAAAGACAGAAGAGATATCTGTTGCACCTGAAGAAGAATTACCACCTGAGGAGATACCACCTGAGGATGATTTACCTTTTTAAAAGGAGGGAAAATATGAAATCAAAAAAATGTAGGTTTTGTAAAGAAGGAATAGGAATAATAGATTACAAAGATGTTGAAACTTTGAAAAATTATCTTACTCCAAGAGGTAAGATAATGACAATAAGACAGACAAAGCTCTGTGCATACCATCAGAGGAAGCTTGCCCTTGCATTAAAAAGAGCAAGACAGATGGCACTTTTACCATTTGTAAAAGAATATGTAATCTAATTATGAAGGTTATACTTTTGAAAGATATAAAAGGACTTGGTAAAGAAGGTGAGATAAAAGTAGTAAAAGATGGATTTGCTAGAAATTTTTTGATACCAAAGGGTTTAGCAGTTCCGGCAACGGAAGGTATAATAAGGCATTTAAAGGAAGTTGAAAAACAGAAATTAAATAAAGAAAAGCATTTAATAGAACAGGCAGAAAGGCTTAAAGATTCTTTATCTTCAATATCTATTTCCTTTACCTTAAAGGGTAAAGAAAAAACTTACGGAGCTGTGACAAAGGTTGATATAGTTAAAGCCCTTGAAGAAAGAGGTTTTAAAAATATTGAAAAGACTCAGATTGAACTTGATTCACCTTTAAAAGAACCAGGTTTATATGAAATTCCAATAAAACTTTACAAAAATATTGAAGGAATAATAAAGGTCTGGGTTATAAGGGAAGAATCTTGAATTCTTTTTTTTTCTGGCATTTAACTTTTGCTCATTTTCTTACAGATTATCCTCTTCAAACAGATAAACTTTTTGAAAAGAAAACTAAAAGTGTCTTAGGCATTTTAATTCATGGTCTTTTGCTTTTTTCTTCAATGTTCTTATTTCTTTTGCCTTTTTCTTTTTCTTTAAATGTTCTTTTTGGGATTATTCTTATAACAATTTTGCATATACTTCAGGATAAATTTAAGGTATTCTTATCTTATAGAGAAGAAATTGGAGAAAATTTTTTTTATTATGTAATTGATCAGCTATTGCATATATTTATCATTTTCATTTTTTCTAAGTATTATTCGCTTCCTGAAGTAAAGGAAAAGGGTTTATGGTTTGAGCCCTTTTTTTTTAAAATTTTAACATTTATTATTATTGTTACTTATGCTTACTGGATTCTTTTATATTCAATAGAATATACATTTTTTAAGTACAATAATCTTATTCAGGGAAAAATGAAATTTTGGGGATTTGTTGAAAGGGGTTCTTCCTTTTTTCTTTATTTTTTAAATCCTTTTCTTTCTTTAATTCCTTTTATTTCAACCCTTTATTTTATATTTAACTTTAAAGAAAAAGAAGTTAAGTTTTTTTATGTTTTTAGATCTTTTTCAGGTATAATTTTAACAATTTTGACTGCTTTTTTATTTTATAATTTTATATTATGAATGAACCTCAAATTGTAGAAGTAGAAGTTTTTTCAATTTATCAACAAACCCTTGGTCCTGAGGGTGCTTTAAGTGAAGAGACTTTTGTGGTTGTTTTAAAAGAGAAAAACAGGAACCGTTTTCTTCCCATATGGATTGGAAAACCAGAGGCACAAGCAATTTATATGGGTATGAAAGGTATAGTTTATGAAAGACCTTTAACCCATGATTTGATTAAATCAATTCTTGATGCTTTTGATATTCAGTTAGAGAAAATTATTATTAATGCTTTAAAAGATACAACTTATTATGCAAGACTTCTGTTTAAAGATAAAGAAGGAAACATTTATTCTATTGATGCAAGACCCTCTGATTCAATAGCAATTGCTTTAAGAACAGGCTCAAAGATTTTTGTAGCTGAGGAAATTATGCAAAAAGGTGAAGAATTTGATTTAAAAGAGGGATTTTAATAATTTTAAAAAAGGAGGGAACCATGAAGGAGTATTTAAATTACATTGATGGTAAATGGAAACCTTCAAAGTCAGGGAAGTTTTTTGAAAATAGAAATCCTGCAAACTGGGATGAAGTTATTGGAATTTTCCCTAAATCAGTAAGAGAAGATGTAGAAGAAGCTGTTTTAGCTGCAAAAAAGGCTTTTAAGATGTGGTCAAAAGTTCCAGCACCTAAGAGAGCTGAAGTAATGAGAAAAGCTGCTCAAATTCTTCTTGAAAGAAAAGAAGAAGTTGCTAAACTTCTTGCAAGGGAAAATGGAAAGATAATGAAGGAGGCAAGAGGTGATGTACAGGAAGGAATTGATACTGCTTTCTATGCCTTTGGAGAAGGAAGAAGACTATTCTCTTATAACACTCCCTCAGAACTTCCTGATAAATTTGCTTTGACATTCAGAATGCCTGTTGGTGTTTTTGCTGTTATAACACCATGGAATTTTCCAATTGCTCTTCCTGCATGGAAAATTTTCCCTGCTCTTTTAGCAGGTAATACTCTTGTTTTTAAACCACCTTCTGATGCTCCAGCCTGTGCTTACGAACTTGTTAAGATTTTAGAAGAAGCAGGAGCACCTCCTGGTGTTATAAATCTTGTATTCGGAGGAGGTAGTGAAGTTGGAGAAATTTTACTTTCTCATCCTGATATAAGGGGTGTTGCTTTTACTGGTTCTTCAGAAGTAGGTTCTAGAATAGCAGAGGTTGCTGGAAAAAATCTTAAGAAAGTTTCCCTTGAACTTGGTGGTAAGAATGCCCAAATTGTCATGCCTGATGCAAATCTTGAACTTGCCCTTGAAGGAGCCTTATGGGGAGCTTATGCAACAGCAGGTCAGAGATGCACTGCTACATCAAGGATAATTGTTCATCAGGATATTTATGATAAGTTTATTGAGATGTTTGTGGAGAGAGCAAAGCTTTTAAAAATCGGAAACCCTCTTGATGAAAGAACTGAAATGGGTCCTGTTATTAATGAAGCTCAGAGGAATAAGATTCATTCATATGTAGAAATTGGTAATAAGGAAGGTGCAAAACTTATTCTTGGTGGAGAACCTTTAAAGGGAGATGAATATGATAAAGGTTTCTTTTATAAACCTACTGTATTTAAAGATGCTGAACCTTCTATGAGGATCTGTCAGGAAGAGATATTTGGACCTGTTGTTGCTTTTATAAAGGCTAAAAATCTTGATGAGGCTATTGATATATTAAATGGAACAAAATATGGTCTTTCTTCTTCAATTTATACACAGGATATAAATAATGCAATGAAAGCAATAGAGAAGATTGAAGCTGGTATTACTTATGTAAATGGACCAACAATAGGAGCAGAGTGTCATCTTCCCTTTGGAGGAATAAAGGCTACTGGTAATGGACACAGGGAAGGCGGGTGGACGGTTTATGATATTTTTACAGAGATAAAAACAGTTTATATAGATTATTCAGGAAAACTTCAAAAAGCTCAGATTGATACATGGGAAAATAAATAACTTTTGACATTTATAAAAATTTGACTTAAAATAAAAATAATTTATAAAGGGTTTAAAGGAAAAAATATAAAAAATTTAATTAGGGGAGCAAGTTTATATAATATATATAGGTTAAGAAGGAGGTATAAATGTTTAAATTTTTATTAATAATATGGGGGTTAACTCCCCCCTCTTTACCTTTTGAGGGTAAAATAACACCCTCACTAAGAGAAAAATTAAAATCTCTTTTACAGAATGATAGAATACATGTTGTTGTCCATCTTTCTGATATTTATCCCTATGAAGAAATAGAGATTCTTTCAACAGAAGAAAAAGTTCGGTTTTTTAAGGAATATTCCAAAAATTCTCAGTCAAAAGTAATAAAATGGCTTGAAGATAATTTTAAGGGTGAATATGAAATTTTAATGCAGAATTTTGCTTATAATGGTTTTCATATGGAGGCTACTAAAAAAGTTATTTATGCACTTGAAAAAAATGATGATATCTGGTTTATAGATGAAAATCGCGAGGTAAAGATAATATACACAAAAACTGAAAAGGATAATACCTATCCAGCAGCTATTGAGTGGAATGTTTCAAAGGTTAAAGCTGATTCCTGCTGGTATGCTGGTTATAATGGACAGGATGTTATAATAGGTCATATTGATACAGGGGTAGAGGTATCTCATCCTGCTCTTTCAGGTAAATGGGTTACAGGTTACTGGTTTGATGGTGTAAATGGAAATCCTAATCCATATGATGATAACGGACATGGAACCCATACAATGGGAACTATTCTCGGAGGAGATGGTCCTGGTCCTTTTACAGAAGATATAGGAGTTGCTCCTGGTGCGAAATTTGTTACAGCCAAGGCTTTTACTTCTGGCGGTTCTGGAAATTATGCAACTATAGACCCATGTATGGACTCAATGGTTTCGTGGAAAGCAAGGGTTGATATAAGGGCTGTTTCAAACTCATGGGGAGGTTCTGGAACTGATACCCACTGGTGGCAGGTTGTTTATACTTGGCTTTCCCTTGGTATGCTTCCTGTTTTTGCAGCAGGAAATGAAGGATTTTCTGGTCTAAGAGCCCCTGGAAGTTATCCCCATAATTTATGTGTTGGTGCAACTGATATAAATGATAATATTGCAAGTTTTTCAAGTAGAGGACCAGCACCAAATCAATCGCCTTGGAATGATACAACCTATTGGTTAAGAAATGACTGGAACTTTATTAAACCACAGATAAGCGCACCTGGGGTAAATGTTCGGTCCTCTGTTCCAGGTGGGGGTTATGGAGCCTTGAATGGAACTTCAATGGCAACTCCCCATGTAGCCGGTGCAGTTGCAATTATTGTTCAAAAAAATAATCTGCTTACACCAAAACAGATATACAGTTTAATAATTGATTATCCTGACAAACCTACTCAGGGTTCACCTTATCCAAATAATAATTATGGATGGGGTAGATTGAATATATGGAAAGCCTTAAAAAATACTCCTTTACCGAATAGACCCTCTATTTTATTTTCAAGGTATAGAGTTGATGATGAAAATGGTAATGGAAACGGTATATTTGACCCGGGTGAAACTGTAAATCTTTTTATTACATTGAGAAATATAGGTATTAATGCCACAAATGTAAACGCTGTTTTAAAAACTTCAGACTCATATGTTAGTGTTTTAGACTCAACTGCACTTTATCCTGATATGCCTGCAGAAAGTTCAAAGGTAAACATTGATCCTTTTGTTGTGACATCTTCACCTTCAACTCCACTGGGATATCAGGCTCCCATGGTTCTTAAAATAAATTCCAATGATTCTATCTATGATTTCAGAAATTTCAATTTGAAGGTTGGACTTATACCAGTTCTTTACGGAAATCATGATGTTGGTGAAATTTTGCTAACAGTCACAGCTCTTGGAGCAATAGGATTTACAAATAGTAACCAGAATGAAGGTAGTGGACTTCATTATCCTAAAAATAGTCAAAATTATCTTAAAATTGGTTCAATCTGGGCTGGTAATTCAAATACCTATGTCTTAAACACAGACTATTCAGCTGATAACGCAGATTGGATGTATTTACCAAATGGATTATTACAGATAGGAGCCACTAAATATTCAGATCAGGATGCAAGTGCAAGGTATGATGATTCAGGACACCCCAATTCAAGAGGTGTTGAGGTGCATCAGGAAAGTTTTGCCTGGGCCCTTCCACCCTATAACGATTTTATAATTTTTAAATACACAATAAAAAATAACTGGAATTACGATTTGATTGATTTTTACTCAGGAATGTTTCTTGATATTGATATAAGTCCAAATTCTGATACAGGTGGAAGAGATCTTGGAAGGAAAGCTATTTATTTAAGTAATGGTAACCCTACTCATAACAAATGTCTTGGAATTGCACTTCTTGAACCACAGAACCCGAGAAATATAACATTTATACAGAATTCCGTTTATGTTGACCCTAATGGCTATATCACGGATGCCTATAAATTTCAATTTCTTAAGGGTTTAATTGGAATTCCTAATACATACCAGAAGGATAACTGGTCTACTCTTATTTCAGCGGGTCCATTTACAATCCCTTCAGGTGATAGTATTGTTTTAGCATTTGCTGTTGTTGCAGGTGATAGTCTTTTTGATTTTCAGGGAAATGCTGATACTGCAAGAGATGTCTGGAATGGATTAAGTATTAGAGAAAAACCTGTTTCCTTTATTTATTCAAATAGTCCTTATATCATATCAACTTTTGGTTTAAAAAATAATGAATTAAAACTTTTTGTTCCTCACTCAGGTAAATATTATGTTTCAATTTATAACCAAACAGGTAGAAGACTCGGTAAAACCTTTAAATTTTATGAAAAAGAGGGAATTTATACCCTTTCACTTTCAGAAATTATTTCAAAATCAAATAAACTATCCAAGGGCACTTACTTTATAAAACTTAGCTCGAATTCAAGGGACTTTTTAGGTAAGTTTATTATATTTAAATGAAAGTTAATGAAGGGTTTAATCCCCTGAAAAAATAAGGAGGAAAAGCATGAGGAGTCTCATTTTAGCCCTTTTAGTAGCAGGGCTTATAGCTGGCGAAGGTGTTACAGTAAAAACAGGTTCTTTACCTACCTCTAAAAAAGATGAACTTTTAAAAGCAGGTGCCTCTCTACTTCAAAATGGAAAACCTTCAGAGGTTTATAAAAATCTTTTAAAGATTCCTCTATGGGATGTTGTTGATTCCTTCCCTGCTCCAGGTTTATATCACATGGGTCTTGGATTTGATGGGACTTACCTTTATAATGTTTCAAATGCAACTACCCCTGTTATAGTTTATGTTATTGATCCCTCAACCGGTAATGTGGTTAATCAGTGGCAACTTTCAAGTAGCGGTTATTGTCTTGGAATCACATATTTTCAGGGTTATTTATGGATAGCTGATTATAGCTATGGATACATATATAAATACCAGACAAATGGAACCTATGTTCAAACATATTCTTCACCTGTTGGATCATATATAAGGGGTCTTACAAATGATAATAATTATTTATGGCTTGCAAGTGTTGGTGGTGGGGTTGGATTAGGCTCTCTTGTTCAATGGGATCCTTCCAACAATCAGATTATTAGAACTGTAAGTGTTGGAAGCATTATTGATTGGCCAATGGATATAAGTTATGATTCAAGAACAGGAAATATGTGGGTTAATGATGATAATGGAGCTTCTGCTGAGATAAATGAGGTTGATATTTCAGGCTCAAACGGTGTAATTGTGGCTCAGTATGCTCCACCCGGGGGTTACGGTCTTATTCCAGAGGGTATAGTTTTTGATGGTGGCACTTATATATACTATACTGCCTTTTATGCCTCTTATATATGGAAAATATTGGCAGCCACTTTCAATAACGATGTCAGCACCTATCAAATAATATCACCTTCCTCAACTACTCTGCCCTATACTCCTACTGATATTAAAGCTATAGTTAAAAATATAGGTCAAACAAATGCAGGTAGTTTTAATGTTTATTGTGTTGTTGAATCTCTCGGTGTCCAGGTTTACTCTTCATCTCAAACAATACCTTCTCTTTCTGCTGGAGCATCTGATACTATTACTTTTTCTCCACAGTGGACACCATCAGAATTTACTTATGAGATAATTGTATGGCACGATTATGCTGATGATTTTGCCGGGGATGACACTTTGACAAAACAAGTTAAAGCTTCTTCAGGTGAATGGATATGTTATAATGATGGAGTGATGGCAAATGCTTGGGCATTTTATGCTGCTGGTAATGCATGGGGACACAGAATTTCCCCAGCAACATATCCTTATTATGTAGATACAGTTAAAGTTTATATTCTATCAGAAGGAGACCCTTACTGGCCATGGCCTGATGCAACCCATCAGAATTTCCAGATTTCTGTATTTGATGAAAATGCAGGTTATCCTGGAAATGAAATTTTTGTTGATACCGTGAATGTTACAACAGACTCACTTGACCCTTCAGGCTCAAGGTCCTGGGTTTATGCTTTTCCAAAAGTAAAGATTAATTCAGGAGATTTCTGGATAGGTCATGTTCAGCTTTATCCTTATCCTGGAACAGAGGGTCAGGGTGTGGATGCTTCTCTTAATTATCCATCAAGAACTTGGGCAAGAATTGGAGGAACCTGGCAGCAGTATGCACTTTCTGGAGATCTTATGATGTGTGCCTTTGTAAGATATCCTTATGCACATGATGTTGGAGTATTTAGTATTGAAAAACCAAAACCCTTTGCTCCTGCCTATTCTTCAATTCAGATTCAGGCCAAGATAGTTAATGAAGGATTAAATACAGAAAGTTTTAATGTGGAAGCCAAAATAGACTCTGCTGGTTTTACTGTATATGCTGATACTGTTCCTGTAAATAACTTAATCAGTGACGACACTGTGCTTGTAAGTTTTGCTCCTTTCACTACTGGTGCTAATAACCTCAATTATACTCTCACTATAAAAACCCTTCTTCCAACTGATGTAAAACCTACAAATAATTTTAAGTCTCTTTCCTTTACAACAGTGGAAGTTCCAAGATTTATTACTGTTCCTGTTTCTCAGGTTATGCCAATTATTGATGGATTTATTGATACTTTGAGTGAATGGAATGATGCTATAAAACTTGATGCCTCAGATGTATTTCAGATGCATGGATTACTTAATCCCCCTGGTTCTGCTTTCATTTATTTAAAATACGATGGTGATTATCTCTATGCAGCTGTGAGAGCTCCCTTTGATATGACAAGAACTCAATTTGATAGAATATTCCTTTATTTTGATGATAATAACGATGGTCAATTTCCTCCTCCAGGTATTAAAAAAGAAGGTAGAGTTGCCCTCTATTATACTTCAATTCTTGATATAGCAGCTTTCACACCTATTTTTGTAGATAGAACACTTGGACAGACAAAAAGCGTTGGATTCCCTTGTGCTTCTGCTATGCCTCTTGGTTACGAACAGTATGAAATTGCTATCCCTTTTGGGTCCCTTGATGAGGAGCTGGATGTTTCTTTCCCTGACACTGTTGGATTTTTCTTCCAAGTAGGTGATACTTTTGCTAATAAAATAGAATATGGAGGATGGTTCCCTCAGGATAATGATAGCATAAGGGTCCCGTCCTATTATACAAAACTTATTTTCCCTGTTGTTGCTGTCAAAGAAGGTAAAAAGCCAATTAATATAAAAGAAAGACTTGAACTTGCTCTTAATATTCCCAATTCAATTTCTAAAAATCCTGAAATTAATTTTACAATTCCATATGCTTCCCCTGTGAAGATAAATCTTTACAATGTAAATGGTGTAAAAGTTGCAAATCTAATTGATAACAAATTTATGACACCAGGTAAATATAGTGTAAAGATTGATAGAGACAAACTTTCTTCAGGTGTATACTTCATAAGACTTGAAACAAATACAAAAGATATCACAAAGAAACTTGTATTTGTGAAATAATTCATAAAGGGGGGAACTATCCCCCCTTTTTTATTTATCCTTATAGATTTTTGTATTGTACTTTTTTAATAAATTTTCTTTTATTTTATCTTTTTTTTCTTTAAATTTTTCCATTTTTAAAGCCTTTTCTATATAACTCTTTGCATCTTCAAAGGTTTTATTTTCTGCTTTGAATTTATCTAAGTGTTTATTATAATAATTTTTAATATCTTCTTCTTTTATATTTATTGTATCAGCAATCTTTTTAAAATATAACTTTATTAAATTTTCCTCTTTTAAATTTTTTAATTCCTTATTATATTCATAATCCCAAAAAAGTCCTTCTTTTAAGGATTCAATTAAAATTATTTTTTTTAATAATAAATCTTCAATAACTTTTTTTTCTTCCTCTTTATTTTTAGGTTTTTTATAAGGTGGTAAATTCTTTACATAATTTTCATATTCCAATTTTGTTAATTTTATATTTTCAGCTTCTGCAACATATTCTTTTAACCTTTTTTCAAAAATTTTATCTATCTCCTTTTCTGCAATTTCTTTCAAAATACTTTCTTTGTAATCTATTAAAATTTTTTGAAAGTACTTTAAGGCACTGTCTGTTTCACCTATATTTTCAAATGTTAATCCCAGTTTATAAAAAATAGAATCTCTATTTCCTTTTTCTCTTATCTTATTTAAAGTTTTTAAATAATTTATTGCCAGATTATAATCGCCTGTAAAATAAGCTATATCAATAATTTTTGAGATAATTTTTTCTTTTTCTTCCTTCGAAAGGGATTTTTGTAAGGCTTTTTCACATAAGACAATTGCCTTTTTAAATTCAAAAGATGCAAAAAGAGAATCAGCCTTTTTAAGTATAGAAACTTCTGTTTTTAAGAAAATTAGATAAATTATTAGAATCATACTAATAATTTTAAAAGAAAATGTGAAATTCATTCTATATTAATTATGAGTTTATTTTTAATTTTTTATTTTTTTGTTTTAAAATAGATTATGGAAAATTATAAAATATTAATAACTGATAAAATTCATGAAGAAGGGAAAAATTATTTAATTTCAAAAGGATTTGAAGTTAAAGAAATATTAAATCTTTCTGAAGAAGAACTGGTAAAATTAATTAAAGATTTTCATGTTCTTATTGTTAGAAGTGCTACAAAGGTAACAAAAAAGATTATTGAAAATGCTTCTAATCTTAAAATAATTGGAAGAGCTGGTGTTGGCCTGGATAATATAGATGTTAAAGCTGCAGAGGAAAGAGGAATAAAAGTTATAAACTCACCCGAAGCCTCCTCAGTTGCTGTTGCTGAGCTTACAATACTCTTTATACTTTCTGCTCTAAGAAGTTTTCCTCATGCCCATATTTCAATGAAAGAAGGTAAATGGGAAAAATCTAAATTTATGGGATTAGAATTAAAAGGAAAAAAAGTTGGAATTATCGGATACGGAAGAATCGGTAAGGAAGTTGCAAAAAGATTAAAATGTTTTGAAACTGAAATATTAGTTTATGATCCTTTTATAAATGGAAACAAAAATGAAAATTTTGTTCAAACTCTTGAAGAAATTTTTTCAAATTGCGATATTATTACTATTCATACTCCTCTCACAGAAGAAACTAAATACATGATAAATAAAAAAATTCTTGAGAAAGCTAAAAGAGGGATAATAATAGTTAACTGTGCAAGAGGAGGTATAATTAATGAAAAGGATCTTTTATGGGCTTTAAATGAAGGAATAGTTTCCTATGCTTGTCTTGATGTTTATGAAAATGAACCCCCTAAAAATTTTGAACTTTTAAATCATCCAAATGTAATATTAACACCTCATATTGGAGCTCAAACTTCAGAGGCTCAAAGTAAGGCAAGTTTAATTCTTGCTGAAAAAATTTATAAAGAACTTATTGAGTTTTCTTCAAAAGTTTAAAGCAGTTTTTTTTGAAGATAAAGTAAGAGAAAAAATTAAGATAAGATTAGAGAATTATTTTTCTTTTCTTGAAGAGAAAGATTTTCTAAAAAATCACCCTTTTTATGAATTTGTTAAAAAAGTTAATGAGGATGGCTTTAAATATATAGAAAGTCTCTTTAAAAGGGAAATTCTTAAAATGGATGAAAAAGAGAATTTTTATGTTTATGAGCAAGAGTTTAAAATATTTGAAAAAAATTATTTGAGAAAGGGTCTTTTATGTAGCTTCAATATGGATTATGAAAATAAAATTTTTCCCCACGAACAAATTTTTGATTTTGCGGCAGAAATTCACAAGGATTTCTATGAGAAATCAAAATTAAATTTTGAGCCTGTTCTTCTTTTATATAAAGGTGAAAAGATAAATAATTTTATTGAAAAAGAAGAATTTCTTTTTGAAACTCAAGATGAATATGGTGAAATACATAGAATAAAAAGGTGTGATTTAAGAAAAGATTTTTTTGATATAATAAATAAAAGTGAACTTGTTATTGCTGATGGGCATCACAGATTTGAAGCAATTAGAAAATCTAAATTTAAAAAGAGACTAACCCTTATATTTTCTATTGAGGATGAAAATTTAAAAGTTTTACCAACACACAGGGGCGCATTTATTAATAAAAAATATCTTGAGCATCTTATAAATAAATCTACAAAAATTGAAGAATCAGAATTTGAAAATTTCCTAAAAAATTTAAAAAATCCCTATCTAATTTTTTTTAATGGTCATAATTTCTATTTACTAAAGGGAGAAAAAAATCTTTCAGTAGAGTATCTTCATAATGATATTCTTAAAGATAATAAAGAAAAAATTGGATTTTATAGGGATTATAAAAGTTTAGTTAATGATGTTAAATTAAAAAAATTTAATGTTGCCTTTTTCTTGCCTCCAATAACACCTGAGATCGTTTTTGAATACGCAATTAAAAAAATTAAATTTCCTCCAAAATCAACAGATTTTTATCCAAAAACACTATGTGGTTTTATTGGGCTCAAACTTGTATAGTTTTTTGAAATTTTAAAAACAAGGTTATAAAATAATATCATGAAAATAATAATTTTTATTTTTATCCTTTTATCAAACTGTTTATATATTCATCATTATCAGCATCTTCCAAAACCAGAAGAAAAAAAGGAAATTAAAGAAAAAGGTCCCTTTAAACCCTGGGATGAAGTTCTTAAGGATACAAAACTTGAGGAAGGATTTTTAAAGATTTATATAAAAAGGGATAACACATTATACCTTGAACTCTCTCCTTCAGATTTTGAAAAGGATTTTGGTCTTATCATGCACCTTTCCTTTGGTCTTGGAGATTTAAATATAATTGAAGGTCTCCCTTTAAGTGATACAAGGCTTTTAAGATTTAGAAGAATCGGAGACAAAGTTTATTTAATTCATAGAAATGCAAAATTCAGAGCTGAAAGAGAAGAATTCAAACATTTTCTTGAGGAAAATGTTGGACACTCAGTTTTAGCCTCATTTAAAATAGAAAGTGAAAATGAAAAAACTAAAAATGTTTTGATTAATATAACAGATTTTTTAGTTTCCGATTACCCTGATCTTTCAAGATATCTTAAATATTATTATAGAAATAAACCTTTAAGGTTTGATAAAAATAATAGCACAGTTTATAAAGTAAAGAATTTTCCTGAAAACACTGAAATAGATGTTTTCTTGAATTACGAAACATCTGATACTCCCATTTCTGGAGGAGAAGGTATTTCAGATTACAGATATTTAACTATAGGCGTTAGATTTTCCTTCTATAAATTACCTGAAAAACCCATGAGAATAAGATTGGCTGATGAAAGGATGGGTTACTTTTTAGAAGCTTTTATGGATTTTGATAGAGAAAAAGAAGAATCGCCCTTTTTAAGAATAATTAATAGATGGAGACTTGAAAAAAAGGACAATTCAAAGGAAATATCAGAACCTGTAAAGCCAATTGTGTTTTATCTTGATAAAAGTATACCTCAGGAATATAAGAAATATGTTAAGGAAGGAATTTTGGCTTGGAATGAGGCTTTTGAAGAAGCAGGCTTTAAGGACGCAATAGTTGTCAAAGATGCCCCTGATGATCCAAACTGGGACTCTGAAGATATAAGATATTCAACAGTAAGATGGATTTCTGCAAGAGAAATGGGCTATGCGATAGGACCCTCACAGGTAGATCCAAGAACAGGTGAGATATTGAATGCAGATATTTTGATTTCAAGTAGTTTTGTAAGAGGTTGGCTTTTTGATTACGAGGAACTTATTGAACCTTTAAAAAATCAAAAGGAAATAGAAAGATTTACTAATGCTTTGCCAGAAGATTTGAAAAAAAGAATTTGTTTATATGAATATGGCTTAAAACAACAAATAGGTTTTCAATATGCTGTTCTAAAAACTTTAGGTTTAATAAAAGAAGATAGAGAATTTCCAGAAAAATTTATTGGTGATGCGATTAGAGAACTTGTAATGCATGAAGTAGGACACACCCTTGGTTTGAGGCATAATTTTAAAGCCTCTTCCAGCATACCCTTTGAAAAATTGAATGATACATCCTTTACCCATAAATATGGCCTTTCCTTATCAGTTATGGATTATAATCCTGTTAATATTTCTTTGGATAGAAAAAAACAGGGAGATTTCTGGAACAAAAAAGTTGGAGAATACGATAAATGGGTTATAAAGTATGGATATGCTCCATGCTACAAACAGAAAGAAGATGGTCCTTTTCCTATGAAAGGAGAGCTCATTGAGGATCCAGTAGAAGAATTTAAATATTTAAAAAAGATAGCAAGAGAGAATACTTTACCCTTTTATGCTTATGGAACAGATGAAGATGCAAGTTTTTATTATGGTGTTGACCCTCTTACTTCTACATGGGATCTTTCAGATAATCTTTTAAAATACGCAGAAGAAAGAGCCTTTATAACGAAAAATGTGTTACCAAAACTTGAAGATGTGCTGATTCAGGAGGATGAAAGTTATCTCAGATTAAGGAACGCATTTGTAAGGGTAAATTATGAAAAGTATATAGCATCTTTACCACTTATTAAATTCATTGGAGGAGTCCATTTTAACAGATTTCATAAAGGATATGAAAAACCTCCTCTTGAACCAGTTCCTTCTGAAAATCAAAGAAAAGCAATAAATTTTCTCCTTAAAAATTTCTTTTTACAGAATTCTTTCAATTTTGATGAAAATTTATTGAATAAACTGGCTCCTAACAGATGGGCACATTGGGGAATGTGGAATTCCTTTTATCCTACAGATTTTCCAGTTCACGATTTTGTTTTGTTCCTTCAAAAAAGTATCTTAGAATTTTTATTTTATCCTGAAAGATTAAAGAGAGTTATTGATAATGTTGTGAGAACTAAAGACAAAAATCCCTTTACTTTAAGCGAACTATTTGAAAATGTAACAAATTCAATTTTTGAAGAGGTTTTAAAGGATGAAATTATTATTATAAACTCTTTCAGAAGGAATCTTCAAAGGGCGTATGTGGAAAAACTTGGAGAAGTTCTTTTAAGTGAAAAATATCCAAACGATGCAAAATCCCTTTCAAGATATGAATTGACTAAGGTAAAAGATAAAATTGAAAAAAAGATTGATAAAATAGAAGACCTTGATACAAAAGCACACCTTATAGAACTTAAAGAGAAAATTAAAAAGTTTCTTGAAAGTTCTTTAACTATAGAGGTTAAATATTAGTTAATAAAAACCTTCTCTAACAGTGGCAATTTTAATATTAATAGAACTTCCCTTTTTCACCTTTGTTCCAGGTTTTGGATTTTGATCAATTATTTTATTTTCAGGATATTCTGCACTTATTTCTTTTTCTACTTCTCCTAATTTTAATCCTTCTTTTTCTAATATTTGGTTAGCTTGGTTCAGATACTTCCCAATAAGGTTTGGAACAATTACAAGTTCTTCTCCAGAAGAAATATAAATTGTAATTTTTGAACCCTTTGGAATTTCACTCCCTTGTTCTGGGTATGTTTTAACAACACGACCCTCAGGTATCTCAGAGTTTTTTACTTTTTCTATATCACCAATTAAAAATCCATAATCAATGAGAACCTTCTGTGCAGAAGCAAGGTCTAGACCTAAAACAGGGGGCACTTTAACAAATTCTTCTTTTTTACCTTTTGCTATTTTTACATAAATAGGAGTTCCTTTTGAAACAATTGAACCTGCAAGTGGTCTTTGTTCTGCTATTACCCCCTCTGGAACTTCAATTGTTTCTACTTCTCCTTCAATAACAAGTGATAAACCAAGTTGTGAGAGAACAAGTTTTGCTTGCTGGGGTAAGGTCCCCTTTAAATCAGGAACCTCAATATTTTTTAATTCTTCAGTTTTTTCTGATACAGTACCTTTTTTTGCTTCAAGAGCAGGTTCAATTAAATAGTAGAAAGCAAAGTTAACTCCAATTGCCACAAAAAGTGAAGTTATAAGAGAAATTAAAAATGCTGTTCCCCTGTCAACCATAATTTATTCTTGAGAGTATAATTCCAAGGTTAAAAAGAATTCCGAAGTAAAGATGTAATTGAGCTGTAAATAAATCGAGGAGTCCGAATTGAAGGTAGTTTGGTTTAAAGGAAAGTCTTATATTTCTGTAGGCTATTGGTAAGGAAAACAAAACAAGAATTGTTTGCCAGGGAAGCATTCTTAAAAATATGAAAACAATCGTTAAAATATATGAAAAAGAGATAAGTAAAAGGTAATAATAAGATGAACCTTTTATACCCAAATAGGATGCAATAGTTTTATAACCTGCTTTTATATCTTCAACAAGGTCTCTGAAGTTATTTCCGTGGAGAATTCCTATTACAAGAAGTCCTATCGGTATGGATATAATAAAGGGTAAAATTGAGATTTCTCCAGTTTGAACATAGTATGAACCAAGTGCAAGAAGTGGACCGAATCCAAGAAATACAGAAATATCACCAAGGGCCCTGTATTTTAAACCTATAGGTTTTATCTGATAAAAAACACCAAGGAAAAATCCTATTATTCCTATTATTAAAACCCAAATTCCCTTTAAGAAAGTTAAAAATATTCCTATAAGAGAGCCAATTATTAATAGAGAAATAACAAGAATTGTTTGTTCCTTAACAGTTAGTAACTTATCCTGGAGCATTCTTGAAGCACCAAGAACAAGCCAGTCATCAACACCGTATTTATAGTCCATAAGGTCATTCAAGGCATTTACTCCAGCGTGAATGAAAAGGACACCGAAAAATGTGAGCAAAAGGAGGGGTATATTAACTTTTGGGGCAATAAATGCTCCTACAAGAACCGATATAAGTGTTGCTGTAAAAGCAAAAGGTCTTGTTGCCCTGAAGAATCTTTCAATTTTTGGCATTCCCTTATCCAGTTCAAGGGCTTTCTTAAAATCTTCTTCCTGAGGGATAATTTCCTCTCTTGGTTTGAATACTGTTCTAAAATCAGATAGATAGATTTTTGTTGGCTTAATTTTGATGATAACAAGATCTTTGATCATTTTAACAAAAGGGATAAGTTCAATATTTTTCTGGAAAAGTAAAGCTCTTTCCTCTTCTCTTTCTTTAGGATTTCCAAGAATTTCTACTTCTCCTTCACCCTGAATAAAAAAGTCCGGTATTCCTTTTTCAATAACGAAAAAAACTTTGTTGTTTTTGATTAAATTTTTATAGTTGTTGGATTTTTCTATAATTGCATAAATATAAAGCCCTTTACTCGCAAAATAAACTCTGCTTGACCAAAGATTTTCTCCAAAGGTTGAAATGGTCATGCTTTTATTTTTTTTGAATACTTCAAAAATTATTTTAATAGTTTTTTCTTCCATCCTTTGAGTTAGATAATTTAAGGATTTGAACCTTAATTAAAAATTATAAAAAAAGAAAAATTTTTTTTCAATTGTCACAAAATTTAAATATAAAAAACAAGAGCGAAATTCTCTGTTAGCTTTATATTGAATATGTTTTTAAAACTTGTTAATAAGTTTTTAAAACTTTTTTTTATGTTAGGTTATCCTTGTAAAGATGTATAAATTCTTTATTCAGGAAGAGAATTTTTGGAAAAGGTTGCATTGATTTAGGTTATACCATACCTTTTCACATACTTTTTGCCATTTCATAAAGCTTTTTTATTCTTTTTTCAACAGGGGGATGGGTTGAGAAAAGCTCAAAGAGGGTTTCACCTTTTAAAGGGTTTTCAATAAATAAGTGGTGAGTTCCCTCATAAATCTCAGCTGGAGCTATTTTTATTCCCTTTGATATTTTTTCAAGTGCTTTTGCAAGATAAAGAGGATTGAGAGATAGCTTTGCCCCATATTCGTCTGCCATATATTCCCTTGACCTTGATATTGCAAGCTGTATTAACATAGTAATTATTGGCGTAAATATTAAAAGTATTAAAGCTCCAATAAAAGATAAGGGATTATTCTCCTCCCTGTCCTTGCTATTAAACCCAAACATTAACCCCCATCTTATCCAGTGTATTATTATTGAAATTGCTCCTGCAATTGTTGCTGCTATTGAGGCTATAAGAACATCCCTGTTTTTTATATGGGCAATTTCATGAGCTAAAACCCCCTTTATTTCCTCTTTTGTTAGAATCTGCAATAGCCCCTGAGTAACTGCAACACAAGATTTTTCAGGACCCCTTCCTGTTGCAAAGGCATTGGGCTGAATCATCGGTATCAGGTAAATTTCAGGTTTTTTAATACCTGCTCTTGAGGCAAGCTCCTCTACAATTTCATGAAGAAAAGGTGCTTCTTCATATCTAATTTTCTTTGCACCATACATAGTAAGAACTATTTTGTCAGAGAAATAGTAGGATACAAAGTTCATTATTCCAGCAAGAATTAGAGCATAGATCATACCAGTATAACCACCTAAAAGATTACCAAGAAATATTAAAATTCCTGTCAAAAAACCTAAAAATAAAACCGTTTTTATTCTGTAATTCATAATTTATATATACCACGTAATGTTTTTGTTTTCAATCTTTATGTTTCACGTGAAACATTTAAAGGTAACTTAACCAGTATTCTCTGTCGAGTGTTCTATAGTTTATTGCCTCTGCTATATGTTCTTTTTTTATTTTTATGGAACTTTCTAAATCTGCTATTGTTCTTGAAAGTTTTAATATTCTTGAATAAGCCCTTGCGGAGAGGCTTAAATTTTCCATTGCCTTTAAAATAAGGTTTTCGCATTCTCCGTCAATTTTAATGTATTTTTTTATAAGTTTTGAATTTAAATGGGAATTTGAATATATCCCATTTTCACTTTTATATCTTTCAAGTTGTATTTCTCTTGCCTTAATAACCCTTTCCCTTATTTTTTCTGAACATTCCCCCTCCTCTTTATTTTTTAAATCATAAGGAGAAAGGGCTGGTACTTCAATATGTATATCAATTCTGTCAAGGAGTGGTCCAGAAATCTTTCTTGTATACTTTCTTATCTCCCTTGCAGTGCACCTGCATTCCCTTCTTCTATCTGTTAAATATCCACAGGGACAGGGATTCATTGCAGCAATAAGCATAAATCTTGCAGGATAAGTTAATGAAGTTTTTGCCCTTGAAATAGTTACAATTCCATCTTCAAGGGGTTGTCTTAATACTTCTAAAACATCTCTTTTAAATTCAGGGAGTTCATCAAGAAATAAAACTCCATTGTGAGCAAGTGAGACCTCGCCTGGTTTTGGAACCTGTCCTCCTCCAATCATTCCTGCTGTTGATATTGTATGATGTGGAGCTCTGAAAGGTCTTCTTGCAATGAGTGGTTCATCTTGTGAAAGTGTTCCTGCAACTGAATGAATTTTTGTTACCTCAAGGGCTTCTTCAAGAGATAAGGGAGGGAGTATTGAAGGGACTCTTCTTGAAAGCATTGTTTTACCTGCTCCAGGCGGACCTATCATTAAAACATTGTGTCCTCCAGCAGCTGCTATTTCAAGTGCTCTTTTAACATGGTATTGTCCCTTTACCTCTGAAAAATCTTCCTTATAACCTGATAGTTCTTTGAATACCTTAATTTTATCAATATTAACAGGTTTTAAATTTTCTTCCCCCCTTAATACCCTTATCGTATGATTTAAACTTTTTACTGGATAAATAAGAACATCCTGGACCAAACCCCCTTCTTTAGCATTTTCCTCAGGAAGATAAATTTCCCTTATCCCTTTTTCTTTTAATAGAAGGACAATTGGGAGAACACCTTTAATTTTTCTTAATTTTCCATCAAGGGAAAGTTCGCCTAAGAAAGCTTTATTTTTTAAAACATATGGTTCTATTAAATTACAAGATGCTAAAATTCCAAGAGCAATTGGTAAATCAAAGCCTGCACCTTCTTTTTTAATATCAGCAGGTGCTAAATTTATAACAATCTTTTTTACAGGAAGACTGAATCCTGAATTTTTTATTGCTGAAAGAACCCTTTCTTTTGATTCCTTTACTGCAGTTTCAGGTAAACCAACAAGGGTATAGGAAGGGAGTCCTGGTGATAAATCAACTTCAACTTCTACTAAAAAACCATTTATTCCATAATAGGAGGCTGATAAGACCTTTTCAACCATAAAACTTATTATAAATTAAATCCCTCATAAAAAGCATTTTCTAAAATATTTAAATTTTCTCCCTCAATTATTGCAACATCAAATCTTACATCAACTTTTTCATACAAATTTTTTCTTTCAAGATAAATTTTTGAAAATTTAATAATTCTATCAATTTTCTTTTTATTTATTGATTGGATTCCTAATAGAAAATCGCCTTTCTTTCTCTTTTTAACCTCAACAAATACAATTAGATTATCCTTTTTTAAAATTAAATCAATTTCTCCTCCTCTGAAATATACATTTCTATCTAAAAGTTTATAACCTTTTTTAAAATATTCCTTTAAGACTAAATCCTCACCCTTATGTCCTTCCTTTAATTTATTCTTCAATATTAACTATTTCCACTTCTTTTGTTTTTAAATCAATTATTGCAAAAGTTTTTTTATCATAAAGGTATCCGCAGGCTTCACCAGGATTTAAAAAAATTGTATTTTCTTTTCTAACATGGATAACCTTGTGCCAGTGCCCAAAAAGTAAAAAATCTATTCCCTTTGTTTCTGCAAAATAATCTTCTGGATAAATATGGAAAAGCATAAATTTTATTTTTTTTAATTCGTATAAAAGGGGTGGCTCATAAATTTCAAAATTCAGTGATTTTGCCCTTTCATAAAGACCCTGTTTTTCTCCATCATTGTTTCCAAAAATAGCCACAAGTTTTCCGGAATATATTTCCCTTATTTTATTTAAAGTGAAAGGTGATATTATGTCACCAAGATGAAATACAAAATCAATTTTTCTCTGATTTATCTTTTTGAAAGCCTTAACTACGGCTTCTAAGTTATCGTGGGTATCACTTATACAGGCAATTTTCATTTTATTAAATATTTTTCAAAAATTTTTTTTATTTCTTCAGGGATTCTTATTGGTTTAAAATTTCTGTCAGTGAATACATGTCTTGTATAGCCTGTAGCAAGTAAAGCACCATCTCTTAATACATCATAGTGAATTTTAAAGGAAGAATTTTTTATTTCCTTTATTCCAAGTTTGATTACAAGTTCTTCATCATAATGAGCAGGTGATTTGTAGTTACAGTAGGCCTCAATGACAGGTAAAAATAACCCTCTTTTTTCAAGTTCACTGTATGGATAACCGTTTTCCCTCATAAAACTTGACCTTGCTGCTTCAAAATATATAAAAAAATTTGCGTAATAAACAACTCCCATCTGGTCAGTTTCAGCATATCTAACAAATAATTTGTATTCAAACATAATTTTATAATAAAATAAAAAACTATGATTTTTCTAAAAATTCTTATAATAATTAATTTTTTTGAATTTAGGCCCCATTTTAATAAGGGGTTTATATTTATTCCCTATGAAATTAACTATTTGCACTATGGCTCCTACGGTGTAGCTACTGATAATGTTTTTAGTGTAATTTATGATAATCCATTTTATGATATAGGTTTATCATTTTTTTTACTTTTTGATGAGGGAATTGATTCAAGGATATTTTATGCAGAAAAAATTGTTATGGGAGGTTATGGAGTTGATTTATTTTTGCAGAAAAAATTTATAGGAGGTAATAAAAATTTATTTTTACCCTTTGATATAAAACTTAGTTTTGAAGATTTTTATTCACAGTTAAGAACTATAAATTCTTTTAAGCCATCCTTCAAATTTTCTCCATCATATTATCAAAATTTTTCAAAAAATCTAAAACCAGGAATAAAGTTAGAGGGAATTTATAATATTCAGGGGGAAAGGGATATTCTGGTTTTAAACCCCTTAATTGATCTTATTCTTTTCCCTCAAAAAATTCTCTCTTTATCAATTTCTTTAAATTATAAAAATTTATTTTCTTCTGGTTTAAATTACTCATATCCCGAGGTAAGGCTAACACTTTTTTCAAATCCTCTTTTGAATATTTTTCTTCTTTTACAGGGTTTTCTTTCTTTAAAATCAGGTGAAAATCCTTTCAGTGGTGGTTTAAAAGGTGATTATTTATATGGGGAGCCTGTTTTAAAGGAAGGAGCTGGATTTAAATTTCTTCTTGGTTTTGTTATTTATCCTGAAAAGAAGAGGAAAATTCAGATTTTTGTAAAAGATGAAGAAGGTAAATACTTATCACCGAATGTAGAGGAAAATCCTGCAATTGGTTTTGAAAGAAGAAAGGAAGGTTTTTATGAAAAAATTAATTTAAAGCCTGATACTTATTTAGTAAGATTTAGTTTAGAAGGATATAGGGATACATCAATTTATTTATATCCAGAGGAAATTGAAAAGGATCTGGCAAAGTATTTTATAACAATGAAAAAGATTGAATTAAGGGAAGAAATTGAAAAGCCTTTAACTATTGAAAGAACTGATTTTTATTTTTATTTTGATTCTGCAAAGGCTGAAATTAAGGAAATTTACGGGGATACCTTTGATTTAATTTTAAAAATAATTAAAGAAAGTAAAAAGGATACAGTAAATTTACTTGTAAGGGGTAATGCATCCCCTGAGGGTGATACTTTATTTAACAGGAGATTATCCTTTGAAAGGGCAAATAGGGTTTTCAATTTTTTGAATCTATTACTTTATAGAGATGTTTTTATTTTAGGCAAAGTTGAGTCTGAGTATGATTCAAAAACAAAAGTTTCGGATTTGCCAAAATCAGAGTGGAAGTATAAAAGAAGAGTTCATTTAAAGATATTGAAATAATTTCTTTAAAAATTTTAAAGAGATATTAGATAATGGGAAAAGGTAAAAATTCGCAGGCTAAAGCCTGCGCCTACCATTTTTTTGAAAATCTTCTGCTGGGGAGTCACACCTTTTAAGGTATAAAGTAAAAGCATTTTTAGAATATTGTTTCTATTATCCTTCCTATTATCTTCACCCTTAATTTTCCAAAAAAACAAAGGTTCTATAATTTTATGGTAGCCGCACCCTTTAGGGTGCGTAAAAATTCGCTTTAAGATTAAAATATGAAAAATAAAAAAAGTTTAAAAAATAATGATAGATAGGAAAATTGAGGTGAAAATGCAAAGGATTTTATAAAAAAATGCCTATGTTGAAAGATTTAAAGAGGAGTATACAGGAACATTTTGTAGAGGCACTTCTTGTAATCTTATTGAGCCAGAAAAATTCAATATTAACTTAATCAATTACCTGCTCTTTTATAACACTAAAAAACCCCATAAATCTTTAAATAATTTTTCTCCCCTTGATTATTTTTTAAAAACATATATTAATAATCCTTATCAGTCTAAAATGTTATGGTATTCTACAATAACTTGAAAAAAACTTAAAAAGAAATTAGAATTCAATATATAGGGAGGTAAAATTATGGAGAAAAAATGGATGGAATATTTATCAAAAGCTGTTGATGCTTTTATTGATGATATGAAAACAATTGTTCCTGAAGAAACTAAAACTCACCTAAGAAACTCAGTTAAGGAGTTCATGCTCGCTATTAAAGTCCTTATAGAGAAAAAAATTGAAAAGATTGAAGGAGAAAAAAAGAAGGAGGGACATAAGGTAGAAATTAAGGAAGCTTAAAAAATTAATGAGAATAATACTTTTCACAGGAAAAGGAGGGGTAGGTAAAACTACAATTGCCGCTGCAACAGGTGCATACGCCTCTATCCTGAATAAAAAAGTTCTCATTATTTCTGTTGATCCTGCTCACTCTCTTTCGGATGTTCTTGAAGTAGAGCTTGAAGCAGAACCAAAGGAAGTAAATAAAAATTTTTTTGCTCAAGAAGTTGATGTATATTACTCAGTTGAAAAATTTTGGGGGGAACTAAAAGATTACATAAGAGCCCTATTTCAGTGGAAAGGGGTTGACGAAATTTTAGCAGAAGAACTATCTGTTTTACCAGGTATGGAAGAAGTTTCCTCTTTTTTATGGATCAATAAACATTTAAAAGACGGAATTTATGATGTTATAATTCTTGATGCTGCACCAACAGGAGAAACTCTCAGATTTCTTTCAATTCCCGATGTTGCTAAATGGTGGATTGATAAAATCTTACCTATACAGAAAAAGATAGTTAAAGTTGTAAGACCCGCAGTAAAAGCTATCACAGATTTTCCTCTGCCAGAGGATGAAACATACGATGCCGCAGAAAATCTTTTTAATGACTTATTTTTTTTATATAAAACACTTCAGAATCCTGAAATCTCTTCAATAAGGCTTGTAGCAAACCCTGAAAAAATGGTTATGAGAGAAACAGAAAGAGCTTTTACCTATCTTCATTTATATGGTTATCCTGTGGATGCGGTTATATTAAATAGGGTTGTTGATGAAAATAATTTTCTTTATGAAATTCAGAAAAACTATCTTGAAAGGATAAAAACAAGTTTTGAGCCCCTTCCTTTATTTAAGGTTCCATATTATAACAAAGAAATTTTAGGTTTTGATAATCTTGTAAAGCTGGGTGAAGAAATTTATGGTTCAGAGGACCCTTTAAAGGTATTTTACAGGGATAGTCCCTTTGAAATTTTGAGTATGGATGGAAAGTATATTTTAAAACTTTATTTCAAGAACTTAAAAAAGGATAAAGCGTCTGTTTTTCAAAGGGGAGAAGACCTTGTTATAAGAATAGGTAATCAAAAAAGGCACTTTTATCTGCCAAGAGTTTTAACTTCTAAGATTGCAAAAGAAGCTATTATAAGGGATAATTCTCTTGATGTAATTTTTGAATAAATTATTAAAATTTATTTTCAATAACAGTAGGTCCTTTTATTTCCTCCCCATCTTTTATTATTGAATTCTTTATTGTAACAAAAGGACCAATCTTTGCTCTTTTTCCTATTTTGGTTTTTCCCATTAAATAAACCATCGGATAAATTACTGTGTCTTTACCAATTTCCACCTCAACTTCTATATAAGTTGTATCCATATCCATTATTGTAACGCCCTTTTCCATCCATTCTTTAATTATCCTATTTTTAAAAACTTTAAATACTCTTTCGTAATCTTCCCTTGTATTTATTCCCAAAATTTCTTCATGATCCTTCAAAGTATAGGTATCCACTTTTTCCTTCTTAGATACAAGTATTTCAATGCAATCAGTTATATAATATTCGCCTTTTAAATTATCAGGTTTAATTTCAACTATGGCTTCCTTTAATGCATTTACTTTAAAAATATAAACTCCTGCATTAACTTCCTTTATCTCTCTTTCTTTTTCTGTAGCATCTATTTCCTCAACAATTTTAAAAGGCTTTCCATTTTTTCTCAAAATTCTCCCATATCCAGTTGGGTCAGGTAGGAAAGCAGTTAAAAAGGTGCATGTATTTTTTTCTTTATTGTGTTTTTCTATTAAATTTTTAAGAGTTTCTGCTTTTAAAAGAGGTGTATCACCTGATAAAACGAGTATATCACTTTCTTCATCTATGTAATCAAGAGCAACTCTTACAGCATCACCTGTTCCCATGGGGACTTTCTGTTCTATAACTTTAACCTCTTGTGGTAAATTTTTTTTAAGTTCATCATAATTTTTTCCTGATACCACATATATTGGATTTAAGTTAATTTCTTTTAATTTATCAATAATATGAAATATAACAGGTTTTCCAAGAATTTCATGTAAGACCTTTGATTTTTCTGAATTAAATCTTTTACTTTTTCCACCTGCTAAAATAACAGGATAAATCATTTTACTTTTACAATCTCGTTTTTTTCATTAAAAAATAAAATTTTAGGTTTAAAATCTTTTATCTTTTCGGGCTCTAAATAAATAAAAGAAAAAACAAGAATTTTGTCACCTTTAATACCGAGCCTTGCAGTTCCGCCGTTTAAAATAACTTCTCCTTTCTTCCCTTTTATCACATAGGTTTCAAACCTCTTACCATTTGATAGGTTGACAACATAAACTGCCTCGTATTCTTTTATTCCTGCTTCCTTTATAACTTCCTCAGGTAAGGTTATTGACCCTTCATAGTTTAAATTTGTGTCTGTAACAATTAAGCCATGTAGTTTTGCTCTCAAAATCTTAATATACATATTACACTTCTCCCATATTCAGTTCTTCTTTAAGGCATTCTTTTAAATTGTCAAGCATTTCGCCAGGAATAATAAAATTAATGTAATTCATTGCCGTAGATGTAGCAAGTATTTTTATTTTGTTTGTTATAAATATATTCAACAAAGCTGCCATAACCCCTTTTTCTTCCATTAAATTTTTACCGTAAAAAGAAACAAGAGCAACATCCTCAAAACTTCTTAAAAATCCCCATTCGAGACTTTCAAGAATTTCATTAAAAGTCTCCTTTGCTTCATCTTTTAAATAAGGAGGAACTAAAACAGTTATCGTTGATTTTCCTCTTGAAGAAGGAGAGGTTAAAATATAGGGAAGTGATATCCCCTTATTACTTATTTTTTCAAAAACATCAAGAATTACACCTATTTTATCAGGAACATCAAGAAGTGTAAAGAGTGTAAGAGGGTGTTTTATAGTAAAAGAATCTATTTTCTTTTTCATAATATTAAAATAAAGATATACATTCGTTTATTTCACTTTCAATCATTTTTTCTGTTGCACCTATTAGAAGGTAATTTTCCTTGAAACCAAAAATTTTTAAAGGTATTCCAGGCATTATTCCCTTTTCTGAGATAGCTTTTTTCACAAATTCTTCGGCATCCTCTTTTAATTCAACTACAAATTCTCTGAAAATTTCCCCTTCAAAAACTGTCTTATAACCTTTGTTTAATAGAGCATTTCTTATTTTTATTGTATTCTGGTGAGTTTTAACTGCAACTTCCCTTAAGCCTTTCTGCCCCATATAGAGAATGTATACAAGAATAGCAAGGGCACATAACATCTGATTGGTGCATATATTACTTGTTGCTTTTTCCCTTCTTATATGTTGCTCTCTTGTTTGTAAAACCATCACATAACCTTCTTTTCCGTCAAGATCACAAGTTCTTCCAGCTATTCTTCCTGGCATCATTCTTATAAATTCTTTTTTAGTTGTAAATATTCCAGCATAGGGTCCTCCAAAAGAAAGGGGAAGACCAAGTGGTTGTCCCTCACACACAGCTATATCAGCATCATATTCACCAGGAGGCGAAATTATTGATATTGAAATAGGGTCAAATATAGAAATTAAAAGTATGTTTTTATTTTTTGTGATTCTTCTTATTTCAAAGGGATTTTCAAGAATACCAAAAAAATTTGGATGCTCAAAGGCAAAGCCTATTGTATCTTCATCTATTTTACTTTCTAAATCTTCAAAATCAACAGTTCCTTTTTGAGAAGAATATTTAACATATTCAATTTTTAGAGTAAAGGATGCATAGGTTTCTAAAACTTTCTTATAAAAAGGGTTGATGTTATCTGCTACAAGAATTTTATTTTTTTTGTTAATTCTTTTAGCCATAAGCACTGCTTCTGCAAAGGCTGAAGCACCATCATACATTGAAGAATTTGCTACATCCATTTGAGTTAATTCACAAATTGCAGTTTGAAATTCATACATTGCTTCAAGCGTTCCCTGAGATACTTCTGCCTGATAAGGGGTATAAGCTGTAAAAAAGGAAGGGTTTTTAATTATAAATCTTACAACAGGTGGTACGTAATGATCGTATGCTCCAGCTCCCCCAAAGATTTTCAATACTTTATTTTTAAGAGCAAGATCTTTTACATATTTTTCAATTTCAGATTCTGATAAAGCATAAGGTAAAGGTATTTCTTCTTTTAGTTTTATTTCATCTGGAATAACCCAGAGAAGCTCTTCAAAACTTTTTATATTTAAAAAATTTAAAATTTTTTTATAAGCTTCTTCCTGATTGGGTATAAATGGCATTTTTAGCTTTCTCCTATATGCTTTTTGTATTCCTCAGCAGAAAGAAGATTTTTAATTTCTTCTGTATCCTTTATTCTAATTTTAAAAATCCATCCATGTCCATAAGGGTCAGAATTTATTATACCAGGTTCACTTTCAAGTTCTTCATTTACTTCAATCACCTCTCCTGAAAGGGGAGAAAAAATATCTGCAACTGTTTTCACAGCTTCAATAGTTCCACAGGGCTCAAATTGCGTTACTTCTTGCCCAACAGAGGGAGGCTCTACATAAACTATATCAGAAAGTTCACTCTGAGCAAAATCAGTGATTCCAACTGTTGCAGTTTCACCTTCTATTTTAACCCATTCGTGCTCCTTTGTATATTTTAAATCTTCTGGTATATGCATTTTTCCCTCCTTCAATTTTGATTTAAATTTAAGGGATTTAAACCCAATTTTAAATTTTATAATATAGGATTATAATTGAAAAAATCAAAAAAATTTGGCATAATAGAAAATTAAAAAATGAAAGTTATACTTGCCATCTCAGGTGGAATAGATTCAAGTACTGCTTTATTTTTGCTTAAAAATATGGGAGCAGAAATTGAAGCAATAACTTTATTTCTATGGGATAAAAATTCCCATAAAAGATCATGTTGTTCTATTGAAGCTGTTCAGAGAGCAAGGAGAATATGTTATAGGTTAAAAGTTAAGCATACTGTAATTGATTCAAGAAGGGATTTTGAAGAAATTATAGTAAATAAAAGTTTTGTTGAAGAATATAAAAAAGGACTTACACCTAACCCCTGTGTTTTCTGTAATAGATTTTTTAAATTTGGGGCTTTATTAGAAGAAATGAAAAAAAGAAATTTTGATTACCTTGCTACAGGTCATTATGCAAGAATATATAAGGAAAATGGAAAATATTTCATAAGAAAAGCAAAAGATAAGGAGAAAGATCAGAGTTATTTTCTTTCAATGATTTTGCCTTTAGTTGTAAAACACCTAATTTTTCCTCTTGGTGATTTAACAAAAAAAGAAGTTTTAAATATTGCTGAAAGAGAAAATTTGCTTTTACCTTCCTATGAGGAATCCCAGGATTTATGTTTCATAGAAAAAAGCATTCAGGATTTTTTAAAGGAAAGACTGGGGGAAAAAAAAGGTTTTATTTTTTTTAAAGATAATGCAATAAAAGAGCACAGTGGTTTTTATAACTTTACAATAGGTCAAAGAAAAGGTTTAAATTTAAGTCTTGGTGAGAGAGTTTATGTTAAAAGTATTGATCCTGAAAAAAATGTTGTTGAAGTTGATGTTAAGAAAAATGTTATGAAAAAAGAAATATTAGTTGTTAAATTGAACCTGTTTGATAAAATAAAAGGAGAAAAAAAATTGAAGGTTAAAATAAGAAATTTACACAGGGAAAGTGATGCAAGAGTAAAATTTTATGATGATTATGCAGAGGTTAATTTTGAAGAGGAACAATTTGCACCTACTCCAGGACAGATAGCAGCATTTTATGATGATGATATACTTCTCGGGGGTGGGGTAATTTATGAAAAGAGATAAGATTCTTATTATTGATTTTGGCTCACAATATACAATGTTAATTGCAAGAAGAATAAGAGAGCTTAATGTTTATTCAGTTATTCTTTCACCTTTTGAAGAAAATTTAATAGAAAAAGTAAATGCTGATGATGTAAAGGGAATAATTCTATCAGGTGGTCCAAGTAGTGTTTATGATGAGTCTGCTCCTAAAATTCCTATTGAGATTTTTAATTCAGAAAAACCTATACTTGGAATCTGTTATGGTTTACAGCTTATTGCCCATTTACTCGGTGGAAAGGTTTCAAAATCAAAAAAGAGAGAATATGGTTATGCTCTCTTTAAAGTTATAAGAAATTCAATACTTTTTGATGGGGTAGAAAGAAAATTTCAAGTGTGGATGAGTCACGGAGATTATGTGGAAAAGCTTCCAGAAGGTTTTGTATGTACAGGAAAAACAGAAGATTCGCCTTATGCATCCATAGAGAATAAAAAATTAAAAATCTACGGAACTCAATTTCATCCAGAGGTTTATCATACGAAAAATGGGAAAAAGATAATTAAAAATTTTATTTTTAAAATAGCAGGTGCTAAAAGAGAATGGAAGATTGGTAGGTTTATTGAAGAAAAAATAAAAGAAATAAGAGAGAAGGTTAGAGATAAACCCTGTTTTCTTGCTCTATCGGGTGGTGTTGATTCTTCTGTTCTTGCTTTTCTTCTCAGAAAATCAATACCAGAAAATTTTTATCCAATTTTTGTGGATACAGGTTTATTAAAGGAAAAGGAAAAAGAAAGAGTTGAAAGAATTTTTAAAGATTTCAAAAATTTGAAAATTGTGGAGGCAAAGGATGATTTTTTAAATGCACTCAAAGGTGTTAAGGATCCTGAAGAAAAGAGAAAAATAATAGGTAAAGTTTTTTTTGAAGTATTTGAAAGAGAAGCAAGAAGTATTAGTAAGGAAAAAGGTGAAAAAATTGGTTTTTTAGCCCAAGGAACTCTTTATCCTGATTTGATTGAGTCAAAAAGCTATAAGGGACCCTCAAGTAAAATAAAAACCCATCATAATGTGGGTGGTGTTCCAGAAAAGCATCCCTTTATTTTAATTGAGCCCTTTAAAGAACTTTTTAAGGATGAGGTAAGAACTATAGGTAAAAAATTAAAAGTTCCTGATGAGATAATTAAAAGACATCCTTTTCCCGGTCCTGGTATGGCAGTGAGAATAATTGGTGAAATTAATGAAGAGAAACTGGAAATTATAAAAAAAGCAGATTTAATTGTAGAGGAAGAAATAAAAAGAGCAAAGCTTTACGATAAATTGTGGCAGGTTTTTCCTGTTCTTTTACCTGTAAAATCAGTAGGAGTAATGGGTGATACAAGGACTTATGAAAATGTTATTGCCATAAGGGCTGTTAAAAGTGTTGATGGAATGACTGCTGATTGGGCAAAACTCCCCTATTTTTTACTTGATAAAATAGCAAGGAGAATAATCGGAGAAATAAAAGGTGTCAATAGGGTGGTTTATGATATAACTTCAAAACCTCCTTCAACAATAGAATGGGAGTGATTGAAGTAGCTTATAAAATATTATCATTTTTAAGTTATCCTTTAGGCAAGAATAGAATTAAAGATTTCAGAGCAGATAAAGATTCAATATGGTTTCATGCTGCTTCTCTTGGTGAAGTTATTTCAATAAAGCCTTTAATAGATTATTTTAAAGGAAAAGGTATATCTTTTTTTTTAACCACAATGACAGAATCAGGAAAAAAATTAGCAGAAGAAGATTTTAAAGGTAATGTTTTTTTGTTTCCTTATGATAATCCCCTTTTTATAAAAGAAATTTTAAAAAAATCTAAGTTAATAGTTTTTGCTGAAAGTGAGTTCTGGCCGAATACAATTCTTGAAATAAGGAAAAATAAAAAAAGAATAATTCTTGTTAATGGTAGAATTTCTGAGAACTCTTTTAGAAAGTGGAAGGTTTTTAAAAATTTTTTTAAGAAAATTTTATTTTGTTTTGATAGATTTTTTGTAATAAGCAGTAAAGAAAAAAAATATTTAAAATATTTCGGAGCCGATAATAAAAAGATTTTTGTATCCGGAAATTTGAAACTTTTAAGTATAAAAAGAGAAGTCCTTCCTCTTTTTGATAAGCCCTTTGATTTTACCATCACTTTTGCAAGTGTAAGATCAGGTGAGTTTAAGGGTTTAGTAAATTTTATAGAAAAAGTTATAAAGATAAATGAAAAGATTGGTTTTATAATAGCTGTTAGACATTTAAGCACCCTAATTTTACTTGAAAACATTTTAAGGGTTAAAAATATTGAATATGTGAAATTTACTGAAAATAGAGAAAAAATAAAAGAAAAAAAGAGGGTTTTAATTCTTGATACTCTCGGAGACTTGATAAGAGTTTATCCTGTAAGTGATGCTGTTATTGTAGGTGGAACTTTTGCTCCCTATGGTGGTCACAATTTACTTGAACCAGCACAGTTTGGTGTCCCTGTTTTTTTTGGACCATATACTTCTAATGTCAAAGGTATGGAGGAAATTTTGTTAAAGGAAAGGGGCGGAATAAAGTGTAAAACTTTTGATGAACTTTTTGAAATTTTTTTGAAATTCGTAAATGACAAAAAGGAAATAGAAAATTTAGGCAGGAATGCAAAAAGGGCTTTTGAAAGGGCAAGAAAGATTACTGAGAATGGTTTTAATGAGATAGTAAAGTATCTGGAAAGTAATTTATGAGGAAGATAGTTATTGCGATAGATGGAACAGCTGGAAGTGGTAAGACAACTCTTTGTTTGAAACTTGCATATCTTTTAAATTATGTTCCAGTTTTAACAGGAAAACTTTATAGGAGTATAGGAGTATATATAAAGAGAAACAATTTAAAGCCAGAAGAGATCAAAAATAAAATAAAAAATTTAAAGGTGGATTATAAATTTGAAGGAGTTCCTAAGGTTTTTGTTAATGGAATTGATTTAACAGAGGAACTTGAAGACCCTGTTGTTGAAAGGATAACTTCAGAGATTGCTGAATATAAAGAGGTGAGAGAACATCTTTTTCATGTTCAGAGAAAGTTTATTGAAAAAAAGGGAGTTGTTATGGAAGGAAGAGATATAGGAACTGTAATAGCAAGGGATGCAGATTTAAAAATTTATATAGATGCCGATGTGATGGTAAGGGCTCAAAGGAGATATAGAGATTTTTTAAAAAGAGGAGAGAAAATAGATTTTGAGAGAGTTTTCTTAGAACTGGAGAAAAGGGATAAAAGAGATAAATCAAGGGAAAATGCTCCTCTTAAAATACCTGAAGATGCCTATTTTATTGATACAACAAATAAAAAAATAGAAGATGTTTTAATTTTATGTTTAAAACTTGCTTATGAAAAGATATATAAATCAAGAGAAAAATTCAGATGGAAATTTGCTTATTATTTTGCCTATACTTTTATAAAATGGCTTTTTGGAATGAAAATAGAAGGAAGAAAAAATTTATTTAAAGAAGGTCCCTGCATTATAACACCCAATCATACAACTTTTTGGGATCCTCCTTTTGTTGCCTTTGCAGCAAAAAGAGAAAGTTATTTTTTGGCAAAGATTGATCTTTTTTTACTAAATCCCCTTTTTGCATGGCTCATAAGAACCTTCAATGCAATTCCAATAAAAAGAGGAATAGGTGCTGTGAGTGCTTATGAAAAAGCAGAAGAATTACTTGAAAGTGGTAAGATGGTTATAATTTTTCCAGAGGGAACAAGGAGTAAAACTGGTACTCTTCTTCCATTTAAAAAGGGTGCAGCTTCACTCTCATGTAATTTAAGAGTTCCTGTTATTCCTGCTTATATAAAAAATGTAAGAGAAAATCCATTAGAATGGATACTGAGAAAAAAAAGACTATCAGTAAAATTCGGAGTCCCCCTTTTACCTTTTGGAAATACAAAAGAATATATTGAAGAATTTAATAAAAAAATAGAAGAAGAAGTTAAAAAACTTTCTTTAACTTGAAATTTTGTCTTAAAATGCTTAATAATAAAATTCACAATTTCCTCTCCTTTAAGGTTCAAATCCACTATAGGGGAGAGGAAATGAGGGAGGATTATTTTTAATGAAAGGTGAAGATTTAAAAAATCTTGATGAATTTCTCTCACAGACTTTTAAAACTATAAAGGAAGGAGATATTGTAAAAGGTAAAGTTCTTAAAGTTGGTGAAAGGGAAATTTATTTTGATCTTGGTGTAAAAGCAGAAGGAGTTTGTCCCAAGGATGAATTTAAAAATCCAGAGGAAATAAAACCAGGGGATGAAGTTTTGCTTTATGTTGAAGATCCTGATGGTCCTGATGGTTTTGTAATTCTTTCAAAACACAAATCAGATTTTGAACTTGCATGGGATAAAATAAGTGAATCCTACGAGAAAAATAAGACAGTTACAGGTAAAGTTCTTAGAAGGGTTAAAGGAGGATTAATTGTTGATGTTTTTGGTGTTGATGCCTTTATGCCTGGTTCCCAAATCGATGTGAAACCTGTAAGAAATATAAATCTTCTTGTAGGAAAGAATATTCATTTTAAAATTCTGAAAGTAAATAAGGAGAGAAAAAATATAGTTGCCTCAAGGAAAGCCTACATAGAGGAAGAGTTAGAAATGAAGAAAAATATGATAGAAGAAAAGTACAAGGAAGGTGAAATTGTAGAAGGAGAAGTGAAGATGGTTTCAAACACAGGAGTAATCCTTGAGCTTGAAAATGTTGAAGGTTTTATTCCTTTAAGTGAATTATCTTCAAGGAGGGTAAAAAATGCAAAGGAAGTAGTAAGAGTTGGAGAAAAGATAAAGGCAAAGGTTATTGATAAAGATCTTGAAAGATTAAGAGTTATTTTATCTCTTAAAGATTTAATACCGGAAAAATGGGAGGAAATAGAGAAAAATTATCCAATAGGTAAAAGAATAAAAGGGATAGTTAGGAAAATTTTACCTTATGGAGTTTTAGTTGAAATAGAAAAGGATATTCTCGGTTTCTGCCATATAAGTGAACTTTCTTGGAAAAAGATAAAAGATCCTTCAGAAGTTGTTAGAGAAGGAGATTTAGTTGAAGCTCTTATTCTTGATGTTGATAAGGAGAAAATGAGAATTGCCCTTGGAATAAAACAGACACAGCCTGATCCCTGGACATATATTGAAGAAAAATTCCCGAGGGGATCTATTGTAAAAGGTAAGGTTGTAGGATTTGATAATTTCGGTGCAATAATTGAACTTGATGATGGAGTCGAGGGTTATTTACATACATCTGATATTTCCTGGACAAGGAAATTTTCCAATCCCCAGGAAGCTTTAAGGCTGAATCAGAAGCTGAGATTAAAGGTTATGAATATTGATAAAAAGGCAAGACTTATAACCCTTTCCCTTAAACATCTTAGACCTGATCCATGGAAAGAAATTTTGAAAAGGTTAACACCTGAAACCACTTTAAAGGCTCCTATAATTAAAGTAAATGATAAAGGGTTAATTGTAGAGGTTGACAAAGGGCTTGAAGGTTTTGTTCCAGTTTCTCATCTCACAAGGAAAGGTAATGTAGCAGAAAATTATAAAGAAGGTGAAGAGATAAATCTTAAGGTATTAAAGGTTGAACCACAGAGGAAGAGAATTTTATTATCAGAAAAAGAGTTTGAAAGAATTATGCAGAAAAAAGAAATTGCAAAATACACTGAAAGTGGTCCTGCAAGAATAAATCTTGGAGAACTTTTGAAAGCAGAACTTGAAAAATTATCAAATATAGAAGAGGAAGAAGAAAAATAAACTTATTCTTGTAGAGAAGGTAAAATCGTTTCAAAGAAATTTCTTTCTATTTTTAAATCAGGTATTTCCTTTATCCATATTCTGAATTGATAATCATAAAAGAGTCCTGTTTTAGACCATCTTATTTCAAGGGAAAAGCAATGTAAATCTCTTGTTAGATTTAAGCTCTGTGATACGACTCTTTTTTCTTCGCTTGTATAAGTGAAATTGAAACTTAAACCCCACATTTTTGTAATTTTTCCGTTTATCTGTGCACTTAATAATTGTGTTTCCTTTGAAATATTTTTCTGATAGGTATAAGTACCTCCAAAGCTTAATTTTTCCTGCGAAGGCAAAATTTTATCTGTAAAAAATAAATTTATGTTGTAAGATAATCTTAAATCAGAACTTTCAATTCTTCCAGAATAAGGATTATAAATAAAAGAAGAGCTACCAGAAAAATTAAATGGTAAAGGTATTGTTCCTGTAAAATTTATATTTGAGAGTTTTTTTTCTTTTTTTAGAAAGTCATAATTAGAAGAAATAGAAAAATTAATTAAAGAATATTTTTTATTTTCCTTTTTAACATAATAATCATTTTTAAGACTCAAGTTCATACTTGATGAAGGATTTTTAGGTCCTTCTCCTTTGACATTTATTGCCCTAAAACCTGGTTTATAACTGTAACCTAAGGATAAAGTAGCAAGGTGGTAAAAGTTATCGAAAAACGGGGGTTTTATAATGGATTTTCCATAAAAGGTTATTGCAGAGGAAGTATTTAAGGATATACTATGTGAAACAGGGAACCTTTTATGCAAAGTATCCTCAGGATATATTTTCTGTGAAAAATTTGCTGAACTTGTCAAATTAAATATTCCAAGAATATTGTTTTGCAAAAAAATTCCCTGAGTCATACTTAAAAATTTATCCTCAGTTTTCTTAGTAGTATCTTCTGTTATTTTTCTTGAAAAATTTAATCCTCCCTGTAATCCCATTGGACCAATTTGTTTTCCAAACAGATTAAGAGAAAGGTAAGGCACTCTTGTTTCCTTTCTCTTATTTAAAAAATCATTTCTGTGATCAAGAGTTAAGTTTAATGATGATATTTTAAAATTTTTAGAAAAAGCCAAAAAGGAATATGCTTCACTTTTAAGTCTTTCAGGTCTGTATTCAGAATAATCAGTTATATAGGTCCTATCCGATATAAAGTCAGCCTTTGCTTGCATTTTAATATTAAAAGGCAAATTTTGTGAATGAATTCCGTTTATACTCCATCTTTCCCTTTTTGGATTAATTTCCCTTGTAAATGTTCCATTTATATTACCTTCAAGGGCTTTAAAAATTTTATATTCATAATCGCTTAATATAGTTACTCCTTTTCTTTCATAAATGTCAAATCCAAAGGTAAAGTCCATATAGTTATTTATTACCCAGTAATAGGTAATGTTTTTGAGGTATAACCCTAAAAGAGAATTTCTCCCTGGTTTTGGAGTTAAAAATCCTGATTTTCTTTCTCTTGTTGCAGGAAAAATCCAGAAAGGAAGGTATAAAACAGGGAAATCCTTTATAAACATGATAACAGGTTGTGCGATTATATCTTTTTTAGGGATGGTTTTTACCTTACTTGATAAAAAGAAATAGTGAGGTGAATCTAAATCACATGTTGTATAGTGTGCTTTAAAGGCTTTTAAATTATCCTTATCAACTTTAAAAATTTCTTCTGCCCATAATATTCCTTTTTCAATTTTAGTTTTTCCTTTTGTTACTTTTCCTTTTTGAGTTTGTAAGTTATATAAAATTTTTTCTCCCTTTAAGGAATCCTTTCCTGATTTTAATTTGGCGTTTCCGTAAGCATACATAAGATTTTTTTCCTGATAAAATAAAACTGTATCAGAGTAAAGGGTTATGTTTTCGTAATCAATTTTTACATTTCTATATAGATAAAATATTTTTTTCCCTGCATCATAAAATAGGGAGTCAGCCTGAAATTTAATTGGTTTAAATAAAATTAAATAGATTATTAATCCCAAAGAATGTTAAGAATTTTTATTATTTTCTTTTTCAATTCTCTTCTATCAATTACCTCATCAATCATCCCGTGTTCAAACTGAAATTCTGCTCTCTGAAATCCTTCAGGTAGTTTTTGTTTTATTGTTTGTTCAATTACCCTTGGTCCTGCAAAACCAAGTAGAGCTCCTTTTTCCGCAAGGGATATATCTCCAAGCGCTGCAAAGGAAGCCATTACACCTCCCATTGTTGGATCGCAGAGCACGGTTATATAAGGCAATCTATTTTCCTCAAGTAATTTGATACCTATATTTGTTTTTACAAGTTGCATAAGGGAAAGAATTCCTTCCTGCATTCTTGCTCCACCACCTGAAGAAGTTATTGAAATTAAAGGTAGTTTTTCTCTGCCTGCATACTCGCATATTCGGAAAAATTTTTCTCCATAGGCAGATCCCATGCTACCACCCATAAAGGAAAAGTCTGAAGCAAATACTGAGACTGAAAACTTTCCAATTTTCCCTTTTCCTGTTATACATGCTTCATTTAATCCTGTTTCTTCTTTTGCTTTTTTAATTTTCTTTTTATATTCAGGAAAATTTAAAGGGTCGTCTGATTCAATATTTTTAAAGAGTTCTTCAAAGGAATTTTCCTCAAATAAAATTTCAATGTATTTTTTAGCAGGTATTCTGAAATGGAAGGAGCATTTTGGACAAACCCATAGATTTTTTTCAAGCTGAGCCAAATGAAGGGTTTCCTTGCAACTGTCACACTTTCTCCACACTTCTGCCACTATTTCCTTTTTATCAGGTTTAAAAGGTTTTCTGAAGAACATAAACTATTATAAAGTATGTCTTATAATTAATTCATGAAAGAATTTACTTTAAGAGCAGTGATTCTTGGTATTCTTTTATCAATAATTTTTGGTGCAAGTAACGCCTATCTCGGTCTTAAAGCTGGTATGACCGTATCTGCTTCAATTCCTGCTGCCTGTGTTTCAATGGCTATTTTAAGGGGAATTTTAAAAAAAGGAACAATTCTTGAAAATAACATTGTTCAGACAATTGCATCAGCAGGTGAATCCCTTGCAGCTGGAATAATTTTTACAATACCTGCTCTTATTCTGTTAGGAATAAATCCTTCAATTTTTTATATTTTTCTTACATCACTTTTAGGAGGAATTCTCGGTGTAGTATTTATGATACTTGTAAGGAAAAAATTTATTGAGGAAGAGGATAAAGATTTACCTTTTCCTGAGGGAAGAGCCTGTGCTGAAGTATTAAAGGCAGGTGATGAAGGGGGAGAAAAGGCTAAAAGTGTTTTTGAAGGCATTTTTTCAGGTTTTTTATATAGATTTTTTGCCTTAGGATTTAAATTGTTTCCTGATGTTTTTTATTTTAATTTTAAAAATAAAATTAACTTGGGTTTTGAAAATTCCCCTGCCCTTTTAGGTGTGGGAATTATTCTCGGTAGAAGGATTTCCTTTTTTCTTCTTGGGGGAGGTCTTTTAGGATGGTTTGTTTTAATTCCCCTAATAGGTAATTATTTTCAGGAGGCTAAACTTTTAGATCCCCATACCATATGGAGCAAATATATAAGATATATAGGTGCAGGAGCAGTATTTGCAGGTGGTTTTATTTCTTTTTTAAAAATTCTTTTACCTTTATTTAAGGAAAGAAGTTTTTATTCCTTTAGACCAGGAAAAAAAGATCTTCCTTTCTCTTTTATTTTTATTTCTTCCTTAATTATTTATCTTTTAATTTCAATTTTACCTTTCTTTAATCAAAACTTTTTTACCTCTTTACTTATAGTTATTTTTTCCTTGATTTTTGTCGTGGTTTCTTCAAGAATTGTAGGTCTTGTTGGCTCTTCTTCAAATCCGGTTTCAGGTATGACAATTGCTACACTTTTTACTTTCAGTTTAATAATCTATTCCCTCGGTGGAAGAGGTTTTCCTGCTATGATAGCTTCTCTTACAACAGGTGCTTTTGTGTGTATTTCAGCGGCAATTGCTGGTGATATTTCTCAGGATTTGAAAACAGGTTATCTTGTTGGAGCAACACCAAAATTACAAGAAATTGGAGAAATAATAGGTGTTTTAACTTCCTCAATTTTTATAGGTTTTACTCTTTTTTTATTACATAAGGCTTATGTTATTGGAAGCGAAAAACTTTCTGCACCACAAGCAACGCTTATGTCACTTATTGTAAAGGGTATTTTTGAAGGTAATATGCCCTTTAATCTTTTCTTCTCAGGAATTATGATAACAGTTTTTCTTGAAATTCTTGGCATATCTTCTTTACCTGTTGCTGTTGGACTTTACCTTCCACTTTCCCTTTCAACTCCTATTGCCCTTGGTGGTATTATCTCTGATTTAATAAAGAAAAAGGAAAAAGGAGTTTTACTTGCTTCTGGTTTTGTTGCAGGTGATGCTATAAGTGGAATAATTCTCGCAATAATAATTCTATCAGGAATTTCTCTTTTTAATTTTAATATTTTGAATCCTCTTTTCGGGGTAATTTCCCTTTTAATCTTTTCTATCTATACATTTTTTAGATTAAAATAAAATTTATAGAAGATATGATTGAGGTCATAAATATAAAAAAATTTTTTAAAACACAAAAGGATATAATAAAGGCAGTTAATGGTGTTTCTTTTACGGTTAAAAGAGGCGAAATATTTGCTTTACTCGGTCCAAATGGAGCAGGAAAAACAACGAGTTTAAGAATAATAGCAGGAATAATGAAACCTGATGAAGGTAGTGTCCTGATAAATGGAATAGATATTTCAAAAGAGGAGGATAAAGCAAAAAAATTTATAGGATACCTTCCCTCAGATACAGGACTTTATCCAAGGTTAAAGGTAATAGAGTTTATAGAAATTTTTTCAAAACTTTATTATCAAAATAAAATTGAAAAAAGAAAAATTGAAGAGGTGATTGAAAGAATGGAATTAAGTGAGTATAAGAATATGTTGATTGAGAAATTATCTCTTGGAAGTAAGCAGAAAGTTTTACTTATTCCTTTAATAATTTCTGAACCTGAAGTTTTGATACTTGATGAACCTGCAAAGGGTCTTGATGTTCCATCAGCTAAAGTTATTGAAGATTATCTGATAGAGTTAAAGAAAAAAGACAAAGCGATCCTGATATCAACACATGTGATGGAACAGGCTGAATATCTTGCAGATAGAATTGCTTTTTTATTTAAAGGTAAGATAAAGAAAATTTATGAAAAAGAAAAACTTATGTTTGAAAAGAAAAATAAATCTTTAAGGGAATTCTTTATGGAGGTGATGTATGAATGATTTTATTTTGATTTTTAGAAAAGAATTTCTTGAAGTTATAAGGGATAAAAGAACAATATTTAACCTTTTTGTTTTACCAGTAATTGGTATTCCACTTTTACTTGTGTTTGTTTCAAATTTAATCAGTGTAAAATCAAAGGAAACTTCAAAAATAGTAATTAAACCTTTTGAGGAATATGATAAAATAGAAAATCTGCTTAAAAAAGAAGGTTTTGAAATAGTTCTTTCTGAAAAACCTGAATCTTTAATTTTGAAGAATAATAATATTTTAGGTCTCATTTTTGAAAATAATGAATTTAAAATTTTATTCAATCCTAAAAGTCTTGAAAATTATAGAGAAATTAAAATTATAAAGAAGGTTTTAGTTGAATATAAAAATGAAAAGATAGAGGAATTTTTTAAGAAAGAAAATATTGAGAAACCTTTGTTCTTAGATTATGAAATAAAAGAAGTTCCGATTTATGTAAGGGAAGGTTTAAATGAAATTTTTTTCATTTTAATAGTTTTTTATTTTTTAATAATTCTTTTACAATCCTCAATTTATCCCTCAATTGAAGTTATAACAGGTGAGAAGGAAAGAAAAACAATGGAACTTCTATTATCCTATCCTGCAAAAAGATTTTATTTAATTTCAGGTAAACTACTGGTAGTTGTTTTACTTTCCTTTACTTCATCAATTCTTGCAATTCTTATTTATTTTTTTGTTTTCCCGAAGATTTTATTTTTTAATGTTCCACCTGAGTATAGGGAAAGTTTGAATGTATATTTTCCATCCTTTCACAGGGTATTTCTTCTTTTTATTTTTGTTCTTGTTCTTGCTTTTTTAATTTCTTCAATTAATATGGTTATTTCTTCTTTTGCAAGGACTTTTAAGGAAGCGCAATCCTTTCTTCAAGGCACTTTGCTTTTCTGGTTTATGCCCCTTTTTTTATTTCTTTTTTTAGTTCCTCAGGTAGATCTCCGTATATCTTTTATTCCTGTAATTAATTTTATTTATGTTACAAAACTTGTATTTGAAGGAGGGAAAATGTTTTATTTATTTTATTTAATTTCAATTATAACTAATTTAATAACATTTTTAATCTTATTTTTACTTTTAATCCGCTTATTTGAAAGGGAAGATATAATATTTAGAGTTTAGTTAATAATAAACTTTCTTTTAAGTTTTCCTTTCTCCTTTTCAATTATTACAAAGTAAATACCCTTTTTACTTTCCTTATAGGGTAAAAACTTTGTAAGTTTTTTATTCTTTACCTTTGTTTTGAAAAGGATCCTACCTGTTAAGTCAAGAATTTTTATTTCATAGGGAGAATAATCTGGCTGAGTGTATATAATTTTAATTCCTTCTTTTACATATTCCACATTCAATTTTTCTTTTAAATAAGAAATTTCTCCTTCTTTTATTCCAACATTTACATTTTGAACTCTTACCTTACCGTAAAGGGAAGGATTTTTAATCTGTGTAAGGGGAATATTCTGTAACCAGTAAGGATTTATATCTGCTTCTGAAGAATTTCTTCCCATTATAAAAAATCCAAAGGTATCTATGCTTGAATTTACATTTAAATATTCATCCAGTCCTGAACCTGAAAGGGAGAAAGGAATTTCTATTTCAAAATGTCTTTCCTCTCCAATCTCTGATATAGCAAAATTTAAATTTAAAGGATGGGATTGACCCTGCTGACCACCTGTAAAATAGGGAATAAATGTTGCGGTAAAAGAAGAACCTGATTGCTGGAATTTAATCTCACCTTCTGAAGTATTTGGTGAGGGTGGAAATTTTCCATCAGCATTATCATCAAAGATAATTCTTATGTAATCTGAACCTGAAGTTGTATCTTTTACCTTTATCCCTAAATATAAGGCATTTTCAGAATTTTTTATATAAAGAAAAGATTCCTGAATATTTCTTTTTCCGCCTATTTTTAAATAATCTGAAATATCAAGAATATATGCTGAGGACCATTCGTTGGGCTCTATTATGCCATCTATTGTTGGGGGAACACTTGAAAAAGGTGAGTTTAAAAAGTTTATTAATTCATAAGAAAAGAGTTTTTGTTTTAAAGTATCATTTTTGAACATCTGTTCACTTAAAGATGTTATGTAAGCATTTATATTATAGATACCATTAGAAAATTTGGTCTTGTAAACTGGAAAACTGTAAAAACTTGAACTTCCTGGAGATAAAGTAAGTCCCTGAATCTGGTATTCATATACAGGAATGGAAAGGGAATCTATCCTGAGTGTTAAATTAAAATTTTGTGAATAAAAACCCCTATTTGATACATATATGATAGGATTGATTAAACTGTCCTTTTTAATTATGAGAGGGAAATTTGAAGAATCCACTGAAATGTTATAAACTGGAACAACAGCAAGGTCAGCGTAAAAGTTGTTATTTAAATAGGTGATTCCTGTAACAGATACATAAGTGGTATTAAAATTATAATCCTTTGAATCAGGAATTGTATAGTTATCAAAGGATTTTTTATTGGTTGAACCTGGAAAAGGATCTTTTGGGTCACCTGGGTTATTATTTTTTTCAAGGTCCCAGTTTCCGTCAGCCTGTTCAAGGGCAACTTTATAGTGTCCAAAACTTGTATGTCCTGGATACCATTCATTTCTGTTATTTGGCTGGTTTTCATCTATATGAAATATTAAAAGACCTTCTCCTGGCAAATAGGAGTCAAATTTTATTTTTTTTCTGTATTCAACGAGAAAGTATTGTGGAGAGTTTGCACCATTTGTCCATAATCTGTAAGCAATAGGAGAGTTTTCAACAGGTAAAAAAAGAGCATTATTTATAATACTTGTAACATTTGTTGGTGAAAGGAAACCCAATTTATATTTACACCATACATCAAAATGGACAGGAGTTCTTCCATTATTACCCCAGGAACCTCCTGCCATCATGGACCAGTTTCCAAGTCCTTCAGAAGAATAATCTGTATCATAAAGGTCAGGGAGTCCTAAAACATGTCCGTATTCATGACCAAAAACACCCATCCTCCCATTTTCAGGTTCCATTGAGTATCTGTATGCTATAACACCATCTACTTGCACCCCGCCAGGAATAACCCAGGCATGTGACCATATATCATTTGGATTTCCTGTTTCTTCAGCTCCTGGACCAGCATGAACTATAAAAAGTCCATCAATATAACCATCGTTATTTCTATCAAACTGTGAGAAATCCACATAAGGGTCAGCAGCAAGCACTGCATCTCTTGCAAGTCCCTGAGCATTTCTTGGGTATGAACCAAAACCGTATTGACCATCAACATAGTAGGAGTAAGTTTGTGGCATCATTAACCAGTTTGAAACCCATCCCTTTATAAAGAAATTTCCATAGGAATTTTCAAGATAGTAGTCTGTAAGTGAGCCAGTAGAGTATGTTCCAACTGAAAAGAGCATATCCTCAAAGTGTGTGACAGTTGAATCGGCTAAATTATCTGTAAATTCAACAAGAATTACAGGAACATTGGCTGTATCTTGCTGTTTCATTAAAATTCTTATTCTGAATTTTTCTAAATTCTCATAATCAGGCTGATTGACACCTTTTTCTCTTGCCTCTTTTAGAACCTTTACCATTTTATCCCAATTTTCTTTTGTTAATTTATTCTTTAAATTTGGGTGCGGAGGCATTAAAAATATAAAAGTTATTAAAATTTTCATCCATTTACCTCCTCTAAATTTATTATAAAAACTAATTTAAAAAAAGTCAATATTTATTTTTTACCCAGAATCTCACTTGAATGACCGCCGAAAATCTTCGCTTTTGGGTCAATAAAGGCTTTGGCTGAGCCAGCAGCAATCGCAGCCTGCGCAAAGCCTGTAACTAAAAGTTTTGTATTTCCAAGACCCTCAACACTCACAATATCTCCACAGGCAAAAATTCCCTTTATACTTGTTTCCATTCTTGAATTTACCTTAATATACCTTCCATCCATTTCAAATCCCCAATCCTCAATTTTACCTATATTTGCCTTATATCCAAGAGCAAGAATAACAGCATCCACATCAATTTCTTCCTCTTTAAAAGTTTTATTTTGAAAAATAATAGCCTTTTTAACCCAGCTATCACCTTTAACTTCCTTTAATTCATAATTCAATTTAACTATACAAGGTGAATTGAAAAGTTCTTTTACAGAAGCTTCATGAGCTCTAAATTCCTCTCTCCTGTGAATTAATGTTACCTTTTCAGCAAGGGGATAAATATTTAAAGCCCAGTCAAGAGCAGAATCACCTCCACCTACAATTAAAACTTTTTTACCTTTAAATTCTTCAAAATTTTTTGCAAAATAATAAATTCCCTTACCCTCAAATTCATTTATACCCGGTCTATCAATTTTATTAGGGGTAAAAGCTCCGATCCCTGCTGAAATTATAATAGTTTTTGTATAATGCCTCTGTAGTTTATGGGTCTTTAAAACAAATATATCACCATCTTTTTCAAATTCTTCCACTTTTTCACCGAGAATAATTAAAGGATTAAACCTTTTAACCTGTTCATAAAGATTTTTAATAAAGTCCCTTGCTTTTATTTCAGGAAATCCAGGGATATCATAAATTGGTTTTTCAGGATATAGCATTGTTAATTGACCTCCTATTTCCTCGGTTGCCTCAATTATTTTGACTTTCATTTCCCTCATTCCACAATAGAAAGCAGCAAAAAGACCGATGGGTCCTCCACCAACTATTGTTACATCAAAAATTTCCCTTTCCATTTTATCTTATTAAAAATCCAGTTATTATTGGTGTATCCCTCAATGTGTATTTTCTCACTTCTGAACCTCTTAATTCAAAAACAAGTTCTGAAAAATTTATTATATCCTCTGTTTCATAAACAACGATAAATTCCTGGTCCTGAATTCCAAAGGAATATAAAAGTAATTGTTTTATTTCAGGATATTTTCTTCCAATTCTTATATGCTCATTCATCATACCCTGCCTTGTATCCATACTTAAAAGATACCATTCAGGAGTCTTTATAAAAGGGTAGATAATTAAATATTTTTTTCTCTCAGAAAAAACATCTATTTCTTGGGGTGATTTTCCTTTTGTGTAGATTGAAGGTTTTGTATAACCCCAGAGTGAAAGTTCTGATTTTAATTTATCTTTGAAATCTTTGAAAGATTCATAATAATCTCTCATAAAATTAAAAACAGTTTCACTACCTTCAATACTTTTAACGGTCCATATTAAAAAGTCATACTCACTCCTTGAAGGATATACCCTGTATAAAAATTTTCTTTCTGAAACTAATCCATCAAAAAATTTATTTATGACTTCCTCTTCACCTTTCAAAAAATTAAAGTGGCATAGAATTTTTTCTTTCATTTTTCCTTCAAATTCAATTCAATATATTCAAGAGGAAAACCGGGAACCTGATCAAAAATCTGGTAAATAGAAGCATCAAAATGGTCATTCATACCCACTTCAAGTTCAAGTTGAAGCTCACTTATCACATTGTTTTCAAAAGAGGAAAGTT